>JAFAPL010000175.1 GCA_019247135.1 Chloroflexota bacterium
ATTTTCACTGAGCACTCTGCATTGAGCAGGCGCGCAGGACACGCCGCGTACCGCCCAAGATCACGCCGCCTCGGCGGTGCCGACCACGCCACCTCGGCACACAGGGCCACGCCGGCTCGGCGGGCAGGACAATGCAGGACAACGCGACGACGGTCGGCCTCGCCCTGCACCCGCAGCTCAGCAAGCCGTTTCGAGCGGCCGGCGAGTAACTTCAGGCGCGCTCGGCGGCGGCCAATCGGGCGGCCACGGCCCGCATCGCCGCGGTCGCCACCGCTGAAAAACGCGCCGGGTGCGCGGCCAGATCGTTCAGCGCAGCCTCCGCGTCCATCCCCGAGGCCACCATCTCCTGGCCCGCCGCTCGGATCGCCAACGCCTCCTCGCGCGTGACCTCGCCGTAGGCTCGACCCAGCGCACCCCGACTGTCCAGCACCGAGCGCGGAACGCCGAGGCCTGCGAGATCAGTGCGCAAGCGTCCAAACGGGTACACCACTCGAGGCAACTGCGCCAATCGGTCCTCCAGGGTTTTTCTGGCCGCGAGCTCGTGCTCCAGGTACAGCAACAGTGAGTTCAGGGTGCGCGCGTGGCCGGCTCGGCGGAGCTGGGCGACCATGGCCGCCGCGTCGATTGGACACGGCTGCGTCTCGAACAGTCCTGTTTCCAGTCGGGTCAACGCGCCCGTGACGCCCGCACCGAGGCGGTAATAGCGCTCGACCGCATCGATGCGCTCCAGCCGCTCCAGATCGGCGCCTTCCAATCGAGCCAGAATGGTCGCGGCCGGCCAGCCCGGGAGCGACTGAAAGAACTCGTGGGCGTCGACCGGCAACAACACCGACGGCAGACCTGGCTCGGCATCCAGCGCGGCGCGATTGGCGGGATGCTCGGGCGCGACGAATCTACCGTCGTGCGGCTCGATCTCGGCCAACTCGTCCAGGTCCAGCCGCTCGCGCATGAGGCGCAACGCGTCCGCAAGGCTGGACAGGTCGGCTTCGAGGAGACGGCGCAACGTATCGCTACTCACCTGACGCGCCGAGGCGGTCTCGAGCGACCACTTGAAGTCGAGTGGCTCGAGCGCCAGGCGACCGTCCGAACTCCAGGCACGCAGTGCATCCGCGTGCGGCAGGCCGCTGGAGATCACCGCCGACATGAGCGCCGGAGTCGCCGCCAGCACCAACAGCTGGTCGCCGTTGCGGAGTCGGCGCTGCGCGAGCGCGCCCGCGATGTGTTCCCAGCGCAGCCCGATGTGCTCACTTGCGCGGCCCCAATCGCCGATATGCCACAGCAGGCGACCGGTCACCGGGCTGCGGCGGGTCAGGCGCGGTGGCGGTCCATACAGCCCGCGCCGACGGGCGCGCGCGCCGCCCGTGGTCACAGGTGGAGCATCGGTCATTGTGCGTCTACCTGCACTGTAGACTGATAAGCCTCGCGAATGCCGTCAACCGCGCCGCTGAACTATCTCGACTGGGACTTCTCGTCCGAGCAGCAGATGATCCAGTCCGTGGTTCGGGAGTTTGTTGAGCACGAAGCGCTGCCGCTGATCCCCGACTGCTTCGAGCGCGGCGAATTTCCCCGCGACCTGGTTCCGCGTCTCGGCGAGCTGGGTGTGCTCGGGCCGACGCTGCCAAAGTTCGGATCAGGACTCGACTACACGAGCTACGGCCTGATCTGCCAGGAGCTCGAACGCGGCGATTCAGGATTGCGCAGCTTCGTTTCCGTGCAGGGCAGTCTGGTGATGTTCCCGATCTCGGCGTACGGATCGGACGAGCAGAAAGAGCGCTATCTGCCCGGTATGCATCGAGGTGAGCTGATCGGCTGCTTCGGGTTGACCGAGCACGAGCACGGATCGGATCCGGCGGGCATGGAGACGCGTGCCGAGCGCGACGGTGACGATTTCGTCCTGAACGGCGGCAAGATGTGGATCACCAACGGCAACCTGGCCGATGTGGCGCTCGTGTGGGCCAAAGTTGCTGAAGATGGGGCCGACAGCGTGCGCGGTTTTCTCGTCCCAACCGACGCTCGTGGATTCACGGCCAACCAGGTCCACCGCAAGCTGAGCCTGCGCGCATCGGTCACCAGTGAGCTGGTGCTGCAGGACGTGCGCGTGCCCGGGTCGGCGATGCTGCCGGGCGTCAAGGGGCTGCGCGGACCGCTCTCGTGTCTGAACGAAGCGCGATTCGGGATCATTTTCGGAGCAGTTGGCGCAGCAATGGCGTGCTATGAATCGGCGCTCGAGTACGCCCGCGTTCGCTCCCAATTCGACCGACCAATCGCCTCGTTTCAATTGATCCAGGAGCGGCTGGTTGAGGCGCTTCAGGCGATCACGCAGGCGCAGCTGCTGGCCTATCAGTTGGGCCGATTGAAGGATTGTGGACGACTCCGGCCCGCCCAGGTTTCGCTCGGCAAACGCGCAAACGTGGCCATGGCATTGGAGGTTGCGCGATCGATGCGCAGCGTCCTCGGAGCCAATGGCATCAGCCTGGAGCATCCGATCTTTCGCCACATGGTGAATCTCGAGTCGGTCTACACGTACGAGGGGACGCACGAGATCCACACACTGGTGGTCGGCGCGGATATCACCGGCATTTCCGCGTACACGTAAACGCGGACGACAATCAGCGGGGCAGCCGGCGAGCTACATCAGTTGTTAGTTGTTGCGGTCCAGCGGCCCCGCGGTCCGCTGCGCGACGACGACCCAGTACGAGAGCGCTTCGACGATCGTGTCCCGCAGCGATTCGAGGAACACGGCGTCGTCGACGGGCGGGTTCGAGCCGGGCACCCAGATGCTCAAACCGAGCACCACGGCGATGGCGCAGTCCGACTCCGCGAAGCCGACGTCGCGCAAATCCGGCCGCGGGCCCCAGCAGCCGAGGCGAGGGTTAAGCTCGCCAGTCGCGCGCGGGCGCGGGGCGTAGAACTGCACGACCGTCTCGTTGAGTCGGTTGGTCAGGTACGCCCAGACATTGGCGCACGCGTCTGGCTCTCTGAGCCCGAGGTCGTACGCGGTGAGCGGCCGCTCGCCGTAATAGACGCCGATCTGGATGAGATGCGTCTCAGGCTCTTTTGGGACTTCGCGCTGGATGGGCGAGATGGCGATGCGGAAGACGTGTGCGCCGATGCGGATGCGATGATTGATCGCGGGTTGGGAGAGGTCCGGCAGAGGCGCGGGCCACGCGCCCGGCGCAGGCTGGAACATCGAGCTCAACGCGCGGGATTGTCGCACACCCTGGCTAGCTGCACGTCGGCTCGGCTCGTATGTTTACGCCTAAACTAACCTCGTGCGCGAACGGCTTTGAGGTGCTCTGTACAAGATTCTCAACCCCGGGCCCTTGTGTTTCGGTCGGTAACCGCACAATATCCGGCACCCGTCGTGCTCGAGCTCGTGGCAGTCGTTCTCGCCGACCAGGGGAGCCCGCGGGCGTGAGCCGAACCTGCGGCATCTGCGGCGACACCGTCGAATCGCGCGTGCCGCCAGGCTGGCATCCGAGCAAGCGCCTCCGCCGCGCCGAGCGCGACATGCAAGCCCACTTGCGCACGCACTCGTTCGCCGAGCTGCTGCGGTACGAGATCCGCAAAGACATCGATCAGGTGCCAGACGAACACCGGCCCGGCATCGTCCGCGACGTCTACCGGCAGCTACTCGGCAATACGGCTAGCGGAACATTCGAGCTCTACGATGCCGATTCGCGCGGCGTGTACAGCATCGACGAAGCGCTTGGCGGCCTCGGTCTGTACCGACTGTGGCGCACGGCAGGCGCTTGCGGGCTGCCCCGCTGCGACCAGCACTGAGCCCGCAGCCAGTACCGAGCCCGCGGCCCGCCCAACGCGCGAAACGCCGAGCACAGCAACTCGCCGCCGGCACAGCGCGCAACGTCAGCGAGCCACTTATTCCTTACTGACCACCGTCCAGGGTGCTGCCCAGCGCTCGAACATGCGCAGCAGCGCCGTGAGCGCGATGCCGAGCAGACCGAGCGTGACGATCGGCACGAACATCCTGTCGACTCGATACGTGCTCGCGGTTCGGACGATCAGGTAGCCGATCCCCGAGATGGCCGTGTACAGGTCCGCGA
>JAFAPL010000204.1 GCA_019247135.1 Chloroflexota bacterium
GAGGACGTCCAGGTCAGTGTGCGAGGGTGCGATGATCTCGAACTGGTCCGCTTGCAGCTCCACAAATCGGCCGCCAACCAGTCCCGAGCCGCCGAGCACGAGCACTCGCATCGCGGCCCTGAGCATACACGTGAACGAAGTGAAACCCGCGCAACAACGCGTGTGGCGTGCGCGTCGTATGCGCGTAGACGTCCATGGGTTGCTTGATCTTTCTCCTCATCCTGGTGCTCGCCACCATGCTCGCGGGCCCGATCGGCTTTGTCCTCGCGCTGGTTGTTCTGCTCGCATTTGCGATCGTCACCGGCACATTGCACCTCGTCTTCGAGATCCTGAGCTTGCCGTTCCGTTGGATCGATCGGCGGCGTTGATCGGTCACGCCAGCATCTACGATCCGTCCGCCCACGCGGGCTGCCGAGTGCTGGTGATGCGGTATTGGCCGCGGGGTGTCAGGCGCTCACGCGTGGACGTGTGGCTGAAGGATGCCGCGCCGAGCATCGACCTGCTGCGCGCCTACGCCCATGAGGGACTGGCGTGGCCAGAGTTCGAGCGAGCGTATCGCGCCGAAATTGACGCTCGCGGCGACGTTCTCGAACGTCTGCGCGCGCTCGAGCGTGAACACGGCTGCGTGACGTTGCTCTGCCACGAGCGCATCCCGCCCGCCGAGCACTGCCATCGGCAGATCCTGGCGGCTCTGCTCGAAGACTAGCCCTTACACTGCTGCGCGTTGGACGCCAGCACGTCACTGAGCGGCGCCGTGACGCCGCGCCTGCGCCTGCCGCGCGGCG
Source organism: Chloroflexota bacterium (assembly GCA_019247135.1). Next base: position 786 of record JAFAPL010000204.1, read on the forward strand.
CGGTCACGGTCGTCACCTGGGTTGTGCCGCTCGTGTTTCTGGCGTGGGCCGTCCGTGCGGCGATCCTCGAGGGCTTCATCTATCCCGAGCGGACCGATTTTCTCGGCAGCGACTTCACGCGAACGGCGGCGCTCGGCTCGCCTGAATGGTGGACTGGCACGGGCATCTTTTACGGGCCGATCTTCGTGCTGGAGTACCACTTCCTGCTCCACCCGGGCGGGATCGCAACCAACGCCGAGTTCGCGGTTTTCGATTTCCTGCTCTTCGCGCTCGCGTTCGGCTGCGCATGGCTCGCCCTGTTCGGCTTGCGCCACCCGCGCCTGGCGCTGCTCGTCCTCGGCGCGTGGTTCGCACACCATGCGTCGGTCGAGGCGTTTTCGACCACCGCGCACCTGGAAGTGCTCGAGCTTGCGCTGATCTGCGGCGCCCTGCTGTACGCCGTTCGTTCGCGGCCGCTGGTCAGCGGAGGGCTCATCGGCCTGGCCATCGCGACCAAGACGCTGCCGGGCCTGTTCTTGCCCTATCTACTGCTCGCGCGCCGCTGGCGCATGATGGCCGCGGCGACCGTCGTTGCCCTCGTCGTGTTCCTTGGAGTCTGCTGGCTCCAGCGGATTACTCCCTGGGACGGCGCATACGCCCTGATCTATCAGGGCGGCAATCTCAGCAAACTGGAGTTCACCGAATACGAGTACTCGCCGCGCGCTGACGTCGCTCGCATTCTGGCCGGCTCCTCGACCGTGCTCACGCCCGAGCAAGGTCGCATCGCCATCGGAGTGCACTTCGCAATCGCACTGCTCGCGTGCACGATCGCCGCCGTCGTCGTCGCCAGTTCGACTCTCGGCCGCACCGCATACGGCATCCTGTTCGGCGTGGTTCAGGCGGTGATGCTGATCGCCTCACCGTCGGCGCATATCCAGTACTACATCTTCTTGCTGCCAGCCTGGACGGCTCTGCTGGCGCTGCTGCTGCCTCGACCGCTAACGCGAGTAAACGTTGCCCTGTGGTGCGCGTTGCTGCTCGGCTACATGTTTACCGGGTTCGACCAGCCGTTCTTTGTTCTGCAGCGCCTGTTCGGGCTCGGGCTGGTAGTGCCGCAGCATTGGCTGACGTGGCACCTGCCGAGCCTTGCGCTCTTGACGACCTTCGTCGCGCTGTGCGTGGCGTTACGAAGTGTGCGGGACGACGCTCAGGTGGCCGCGACGCCTGGCTGGCGCGGTCGCGGGTTGGCGGCTGGAACCTGACCGCTCGGCTCTGAGCAGCTCCTCGTGCAGCCGCACCGCGAGCACGTGCTTGCACGGCTCACTCCCATGGTTGCGGAAGTCTGGGCAATCGCATGTGGCACGGGTCACGATGTAGTAGTGCCGAGGATCATGTTGCGACGGGACGCCAAAGACGTCTTCGCCCTGCGGGTTGCGTCCGCTGAGCCAATGGTCTGCCTCGGCGGCGATCTCGATGGCGCGGATCGTTCGGGGGTCGTCGGCGTTGATGGTGACGCTCACGGGCGTGTCTGCTCGACATCAGCCTACCAGAGTCTCGGCACAAGTTCAATACAAACACCGGACTCAATCCGGACGTAAGCCGGACGCATACTGGGCACCTCGGGCGTGCGATGCGCATGCCCGTCTCCGCCCTCGTCACACTCGGGCGGCGCGGCGTGTCATTACAGAAGACGCACGATGAAAGGTGAGCGATCGGTGAGCACGCGCAACGACGAGTGGATCTCAGAACAGTTCGAGGAGCAGCGCGCCTACCTCCGCTCGGTCGCGTACCGCATGCTCGGCTCGTTGACCGAGGCGGATGACGCCCTCCAGGAAGCGTGGCTGCGTCTCAGTCGGTCTGACACCCAGGCCATTGAAAACCCGCGCGCCTGGCTCACCACCGTGGTGGCGCGGGTCTGTCTGAACATGCTCCGCGCGCGCCGGGCACATGGCGAAGAGTCGCTGGACGATGACTTGCTCGCGGTCATGCCTCAACCGATCGTGACTCCGGATGACGGCAGCGATCCGGAACACGCGGCCGAGATGGCCGACTCCGTGGGCCTGGCGCTGCTCGTGGTGCTCCAAACCCTCGGCCCGGCGGAACGCCTGGCGTTTGTGTTACACGACGTATTCGGCGTCAGCTTCGAGGAGATCGCGACGATCGTCGATCGTTCGCCTATGGCGGCGCGGCAGCTGGCGACTCGTGCTCGACAACGTATTCGCAATTCGCACACTCAGTCGGACGCCGATCTTGCAGGTCAACGCGCCGTGGTGAACGCATTCCTCGCGGCCTCCCGCGACGGCGACTTCCAGGCGCTGCTGGAAGTGCTCGACCCTGACGTGGTGCTGCGCACGGACGTGCGAACTCCACCCGCGGGCGGTCTGCTTGTGTTGCGCGGCGCCGAATTGATTGCCGCGCGCGCGAAGGGATTTTCGGCGCATGTGGCGACGGTGCGGCCTGCGCTCGTCAATGGCGCGGCGGGTCTCGTGTCGTGGACGCGGGGCGGTCAACGGCTCTCGATCATGGCGTTCACCGTGCGCAACGGCAAGATCGTCGCAATGGATGTGATCACCTCGCCCGACCGTCTCGCCGCGATCGATCTCAGCGGATTTGGAGCGTGAGCCCGGGTGTTCGCATCGGTCCTGTATTGATCCAGTGGTAGCATCGGGAACATGGACGCGCCGCCCGCGCAGCCGCTGGCCGCGATCCGACGGCGTAAATTGCTCAGTCAACGCGCACTCGCCGCGCGCGCCGGTGTCGCCCTGAGCACGATCTATCTGCTCGAAGCCGGCCGCACCGAGCGCGTCACGTTCAAAGTCATGCGTGCCGTCAGTGACGCGCTGGATGTGCCCCCTGATTCAATCGCCGAGTTTCGCCGCGCCATCGACCCCAGCCCCTGACGACCAGCAGTCAAAAGGGTGCCGAGGGGGAGAATCGAACTCCCGACACTACGATTTTCAGTCGTATGCTCTACCGACTGAGCTACCTCGGCGCAGATGTGCAGTTTAGCCAACGGGCGGGTGGGCGAAACAGGGCTCGAACCTGTGACCTCCTCGGTGTAAGCGAGGCGCTCTAACCAGCTGAGCTATTCGCCCGCTGCAGCCCGGCGGCTACACACACAACGGCTGAACACATCGGCGGCTAAACAACAGACCTGGAAGACACACCGGGAGTGCGCTCGGAGAGACTCGAACTCTCACGCCCTAACGGGCACATGGCCCTCAACCATGCCTGTCTACCGGTTCCAGCACGAGCGCGCGAGGCCAGTCGCTGGCCGCCTCGGCCGCAGAGTATACCTCACCTTTCCGGGCCGCACCTACCGCCCTGGCCGCCGCACAACCCCGCTGGCTACTCACCTGCAGAACCGCTCACGCAAGCCAGCGACTCACGCCAAGGAACCGCTCACGCGGCACGCCAGCGACTCACGCCCAGGAACCGCTCACGCGGCAGGCCAGCGACTCACGCCGAGGAAACGCTCACGCGACA
>JAFAPL010000427.1 GCA_019247135.1 Chloroflexota bacterium
GTCGTCGACCGTGGTGCTCTCGACACGCGAAACGGAGCGGGACAAGGTCGCGGCGCTGGACCTCGGGGGCGGATGACTACCTGACCAAACCGTTCGGCGTGGATGCATTGCTGGCCCGCGTGCGCGTGGCGCTGCGGCATGCCGCGCGCCCGGCGGCGGGCATCGGGCCGATCGTCCGTGTTGGCGACGTGGAGGTCGATATGGATCGGCGGCGCGTCACGGTGAACGGCGCAGAAGTGCACCTGACGCCCACGGAGTGGGACCTGGTCAAGCTCTTCGTGTCACACCCCGACAAGGTGCTGACCGATCGCATGATCACTGGGGCGGTCTGGGGCGCAAGCTTCGCCGAGCAGGCGCACTCGCTGCACGTGTACATCGCGCGACTCCGCAAGAAGCTGGAGCCGGCGGGAACCTCGCGGCGGCACATTTCTACGGAGCCGGGCGTCGGCTACCGATTCGTGTCGGATGCAATCGAGCGCAACAAATGAGCTCGGCTCCCGCGGGCGACACGAACGGGTACCTCCATTGAGAATTCTTTGAAGAATTGGTCGTTTGCGTTGAGCCTCTTTTGACACGCGCGGTTGGATACTCAGGGGTGATGGAGGTCGCCGCAGTACGGGGATTGAGTCCGATGAGCAGCCTTCTGTACCTGACCACCCAACCGACATCGCCACCGACCGCCTGGCGCGGCCGAGTCCAATCCGAAAGTGCACTGCGGGTTGCCGCGGCCACACTGCGCCAGGCGACCTCGGCCGAAATCGGGGCGACCCGGGTGGTCTGTGAGGTGAGTGCGCATGGCTGACCTGGTGTTCGTGCTGCTAACTATTGCATTTTTTGCCGTGACGCTCGCATATACGCGCGCCTGCGACCGCGGCCTGGGTAATCAGGAGGACTAAGCCGCCTATGTCAGTCGAATTCCTGCTCAGCGGTGTCGCCGCGGTGCTGGTGCTGGTATATCTCGTGTACGCCCTGCTGCGGCCCGAGCGTTTCTGAGGAGATCACTCAATGAGCATTCCGGGACTGCTCCAGGTTGGCGTGTTCGTAGTGGTGCTGCTCCTGATCACCAAGCCGGTCGGCCTGCACCTCTGGCACGTGTTCAGCGGCCAGCGCACGTTTCTGACCCCGGTGCTTGGCCGGCTGGAGGGCGCTATTTACCGCGTGACCGGTGTTCGACCGGAGGTTGAGCAAGGCTGGAAAGGCTATGCGTTCGCCATGCTGTTGTTCAGCGTGGTCGGCGCGCTGCTGACGTATGCGATTCTGCGCTTGCAGAGCTTCTTGCCGTTCAATCCCCAGGGGCTCGACAGTGTCTCGCCGGACCTGGCGTTCAACACCGCCGTCAGCTTCACCACCAACACCAATTGGCAAAGCTACACGCCTGAGACGACGATGAGCTACTTCAGTCAGATGGCGGGGCTGGCATTCCACAATTGGGTTTCGGCCGCGACCGGCATCGCCATCGCCGTTGCGCTCGTGCGGGGTCTTACGCGCCGCTCGGCGCGCTCGATCGGCAACTTCTGGGTGGATCTGGTCCGTTGCACCCTGTACGTCCTGCTGCCGATCTGTTTCTTCTACACGTTTTTTCTTATCTGGCAGGGCGTGCCGCAGAACCTGAGCGATTACACGACGGCGACGACGCTCGAGAGCGGCACCCAGACGATCGCGCAGGGGCCGGTGGCCTCCCAGGAAGCGATCAAGATGCTGGGCACCAACGGCGGCGGCTTTTTCAATGCCAACTCGGCGCACCCGTTCGAAAACCCGACGCCGCTGAGCAACTTTCTCCAGATGCTGTCCATCTTCACGATTGGCTCCGGACTGACGTACATGTTCGGCAAGTTCGCCGGCGATACACGCCAGGGCTGGGCGATTTGGGGCGCCATGCTGCTGCTGTTCCTGGCCGGCGTGGCGGTTGTCCTGCCGGTGGAGCAAAACGGCAACCCACTGCTCAGTCAACTCGGAGTCGATCAAGCGCTTTCGAATCTTCAAACGGGCGGGAACTTCGAAGGTAAAGAGATGCGCTTCGGGCAGTCAGCCACCGCCCTCTTCGTGGTGATCACGACTGACGCTTCGTGCGGCGCTGTCAACGCCATGCATGACAGCTTGATGCCGATTGCTGGAATGATCCCGATGCTCAACATCCAGCTGGGCGAGATCATCTTCGGTGGTGTAGGCGCCGGCCTCTACGGCATGTTGATGTTCGCCATCATCGCCGTGTTCATCGCCGGGCTGATGGTGGGTCGGACGCCTGAGTTCCTGGGCAAGAAGATCGAGAGCTTCGAGATGAAGATGGCCATGCTGGCGGCACTGATCCTGGCCGCCGACATCCTGCTGTTCACCGCTGCCAGCAGCGTGGGCGATTGGGGCACGGCCGCGACCAACAACCCCGGCCCGCACGGTTTCTCGGAGATTCTGTACGCCTTCACATCTGCGACAGGCAATAACGGCTCGGCGTTCGCGGGTCTCGGCGCAAACACCCCGTATTACAACACGACGCTGGGTCTGGCGATGCTCATCGGTCGATTTCTGATGATCGTGCCATTGCTGGCAATTGCCGGATCGATGGTGCGTAAGAAGCGCGTCCCCACTTCACTCGGAACGTTTCCCACCTACGGAGCACTCTGGTCAGGTTTGCTGATCGGCACCATCCTGATCGTCGGCGCACTGACGTATTTCCCGGCCCTGGCGCTGGGGCCCATCGTTGAGCAACTTCTGCTCAACGGCGGGCGCATTCTCTCCTGAGGACTGACTCGGTATGACGCAAGTAAGGCCCCCCAGCACCATTCCCGAGCGTGACGCGGACCCGACCCGTGGGCTGGCGCCACCGACGCGCCGCACGCCGGAGGTAGACGACGGCAAGGAGCTGACGGCCAGTCGCAAGTCCGGCGCGGGCAGCATCTTTCAGGGGCCGCTGGTGCGGGCGGCGATCGCGCAGTCCTTCCGCAAGCTGGACCCGCGAGCGGTCGCGAAGAACCCGGTCATGTTCGTGGTGGAGGTGGGTGCGGCGATCACCACCATTGTGTTGCTCCAGCAGATCGCCACCGCGACGGGCAACATCGGCTTCACGCTCCAGATCACGCTCTGGCTGTGGTTCACGGTGCTGTTTGCCAATTTCGCTGAGGCGATGGCCGAAGCGCGCGGCAAAGCTCAGGCAGACACGCTGCGCGCAACAAAGAAGGAAACTCCGGCGCGCCGGACGCGCGATGGACGCGAGGAGATGATCTCCTCCTCCGAGCTGCGCAAAGGCGACATTGTCCTGGTGCGTGAAGGCGAGATCATTCCCGGCGACGGCGAAGTCATTGAAGGCGTCGCGTACGTCAACGAGGCGGCCATTACTGGCGAGTCCGCTCCCGTTCTGAAGGAGCCTGGCACCGATATCCGCTCCAGTGTCACCGGGGGCACGCAGATCGTCAGCGATCACCTGAAGATCGAGATCAGCGCCGACCCTGGCCAGACGTTCCTGGACCGCATGATCGCGCTGGTCGAAGGCGCCGTGCGCCAGAAGACGCCCAACGAGATTGCGCTGTCGATTCTGCTCGCGGGCCTCACCATCATCTTCCTCTTAGCCGTGGCCACGTTGGAGCCATTCGCGATTTTCGCGGGGACTAGCGTGTCGACGGTGATCCTGATCGCACTGCTGGTGTGCCTGATTCCCACCACAATTGGCGGACTGCTGTCTGCCATCGGCATCGCCGGCATGGACCGTGTGACGCGCTTCAATGTGCTGGCCATGTCTGGCCGAGCGGTCGAGGCCGCCGGCGACGTGGACGTCCTGCTGCTGGACAAGACCGGCACTATTACGTACGGCAACCGACTCGCGGCGGAAATCCTGCCGGTTGGCAATGCCTCCCAAATGGATGCGGTCATCTGCGCACGACAGGCCAGCCTGGGCGACGACACACCGGAAGGCCGAAGTATCCTCGCGCTCGCTGAGCAACGCGGCGCTCCAGCCGCCGATGGGCTGAGCGCCGGCGCCGAGGTGATCCCGTTCAAAGCCGAGACGCGCATCAGCGGCGTGCGCCAGGATGGGCAGACCTACTTCAAGGGCGCCGCTGATGCGATCCTCGCTGCCTCCGGTGTCGACGGGCAGCATCCCGAAGGTCTGGATCAACAGGTCGAACGCATTTCGCGTGAAGGCGGCACGCCGCTGGTGCTGATGATGGACGGCCGCATCGTAGGGGTGATCTATCTCAAAGACACCGTCAAGCCAGGCATGCGCCAGCGCTTCGAAGAGTTCCGGCGCATGGGCATCAAGACCATCATGATCACCGGCGACAACCCGCTCACCGCGGCGACCATCGCCGCCGAAGCGGGCGTGGACGACTTCGTCCCCCAGGCCAAACCGGAGGACAAGATCCGCATCATCCGCGAACAGCAGGCCGAAGGACATCTGGTGGCGATGACTGGCGATGGGACCAACGATGCACCCGCGCTGGCGCAGGCAGACGTCGGACTGGCGATGAACTCCGGTACCGCCGCGGCAAAAGAGGCGGCCAATATGGTCGACCTGGACTCCAACCCAACCAAACTGATCGAAGTTGTGGCTATCGGCAAGCAATTGCTGATCACGCGTGGCGCGATCACGACCTTCTCGGTCGCCAATGACGTGGCGAAATACTTCGCCATTATTCCAGCCGCCTTCGCGGTCGCGTATCCCGAGTTGAATGCGCTCAACGTCATGCAATTGTCGACGCCGCAGAGCGCCATTCTCTCGGCGGTGGTCTTCAACGCGCTGATCATCATCGCCCTGGTGCCGCTGGCGTTGCGCGGGGTTGGGTACCGTCCCGCTCCTGCCGCCGAATTACTCGGCCGCAACCTGCTGATCTACGGATTGGGCGGCATCATCCTTCCGTTTATCGGTATCAAGATCATCGACGTCATCGTCTCATTGCTGAGGCTCGCCTGATATGAACACCCGCACGGTCGCGGTCGCCCGCGAAACTTTCCTCCAGCACCTGCGCAGCGCTGTTTTGATGACTATCGTGCTCACCATCCTGCTCGGTATCGTGTATCCGCTGATCATGACCGGCATCGCACAGGTGATTTTCCCATCGCAAGCCAATGGGAGTCTCGTCAGAGATAGCTCGGGCAACGTAATCGGCTCAGAATTGCTGGCTCAGAGTTTCACCCAGCCGCAGTATTTTCACCCACGTCCGTCAGCAGCCGGCAACGGCTACGATGCGACATCCTCTGGAGGCTCGAATCTCGGCCCCACGAACCAGAAGCTGATCGACACGGTCAAAGCCAATGCGGATGCGTACCGCGCCGAAAACAACCTACCGCCCGATGCACAGGTGCCAGTCGACGCGGTTAGCGCGTCGGCAAGCGGACTGGACCCCGACATCAGCCCGGCCAATGCGCTGCTGCAGGTGCCACGCGTGGCCGCGGCCCGCGGCCTTTCTCAGGATCAGGTCCAGGCACTGGTAGCCCAGTACGCGGAGGCGCGCACGCTGTGGGTGCTGGGCGAGCCGCGCGTCAACGTGCTGAAACTAAACGTGGCCCTGGACGGTCACTGACCTCACACCGTGTCCACTCGGAACGACGGACGGCCCAGCGCAGAGGAGATGCTCGACCGCGTCCGCCGCGAGGCCGGCGCGGGTGCGCGTGGACGTCACCGTATCTATCTCGGCATCGCGCCCGGCGTCGGCAAGACCTATACAGCGCTCGAAGAGCTGCAGCGGCGTAAAGCGCGCGGCACGGACGTGGTGATCGGCTTTCTCGAGACGCACGGCCGCCCACACACTGCCGAGTTAGCCGAGGGTCTCGAAGTCGTGCGGCGCAAGCAGATCCCGTACAAGGGCGTCACGGTCGAGGAGATGGATACTGACGCGGTCGTTCGCCGCAAGCCCGCGGTCGCGCTGGTCGACGAGATTGCGCATACGAATGCCCCCGGATCCGTTCACGAAAAGCGGTGGCAGGACGTGCAGGACATCCT
>JAFAPL010000592.1 GCA_019247135.1 Chloroflexota bacterium
CAGCGCGTGCGCTGGTTCGAGGACATCACCCAGCGCCAGCGGCAGATCCCGTTCGCGGTCGAGGACGAGCAAGGACACATGATCGGCCGCATCTTCCTGCGGCATGTGCGTCGAGAGGAGCAGTCGGCCGTCCTCGGAATCGACCTCCACCCCGACTTTCTCGGACAGGCGTACGGCACCGAGGCGCTTGGGGTGTTCTTGCACTACTTCTTCGAGACCATGGGCTTTCAGCGGATGCTGCTGAGCGTGGCTGCCCACAATACTCGCGCGCGCCGCTGCTACGAGTCGCTCGGGTTCGTGATGATGGGCTCGCACTGGGACGCGCACATTGGGCCCGATGTGATGCATCAGGCGAAGTACGCAAGCGTGCGCCACCTGTTCCGCCGCGGCGCGCTCGGGCTCGAGAGCCTCTTCTACGACATGCGACTGGATCGTTCCCAGTGGCGCAAACGCGCGAGGAGCGCTGAGGGCTAAAAGCCGACGCGCACGCCGAGGTACTGCGCGAGGATGCCGATCACCAGAAACGCGGCGATCGGCGACAGATCGAACATCCCGATCCGCGGAATCACGCGGCGAAACGGGGCGAGGACGGGTTCCGTGATCTCCCACAAGATCTTGATGAGGGGATTCGACGGATCCACCGGAAACCACGACAGGATCACTCGGATCAGGATCGCGAACCACAAGATCTGCAAGAGCAGACCCAGAAATGTAATCAGAAACGACATCGCGGGTTCTCCCCTAGTTCGGCTGCCTGGGACCGAATAGAGCCGTCCCGATGCGAACTTCGGTCGAGCCTTCCTCGATGGCGATAGGGAAATCCTCGCTCATGCCCATCGACAGCACGCCGAAGTGTACACGCGGATACACGCGCGCCAATCGTATTCCCATCTCCCGCACCCTGTTGAAAGCCGGACGCGGTGGTTCCCCCAGCGGCGCTATCGTCATCAGGCCCTCGATCCGAATCCGCGGCACCTCGAGTATGGCGCCGACCACGTCCTCGAGCTGATCGGGTCGCACGCCTGGGCGTTCTGGATCACTTCCGACGTACACCTCGACGAGCACCGGCACGTCGGCTGTTGCGCGTCGGCTCAGCGCCTGCGCGAGCTTGAGGCTGTCGACCGAGTCGATGCGCTCGAACAGTTCAACAGCAGCGCCGGCCTTGTTCGTCTGCAGGTGGCCGATCATGTGCCAGGTCGGCGGCTGCTGGCCGCCCAGCGCTTCGCGGACGTGCGGCACTTTTGTGGCAGCCTCTTGCACACGATTCTCTCCGAGGTGCCTTGCACCCGCCGCAACAGCCGCCACAATAGCCGCGGCCGGTTGCGTCTTCGAAACGGCCACCAGCGTGATCTCGGAAGGCTCACGTCCAGCCCGCACAGCCGCCGAATCGATGGCCTCACGCACCCGAGCCAGGTTGTGCGCGATGTCAACCGTCGCCGAGACCATCACACGAGCCCGATCAGCGCCGCGAAGCGTCCCGCCGGCTGTCCGCCGTTCGCGCGGTGCGAGAAGAAGCGGTCCGACTCACACTGCGTACAGATTTCCGACACCTCGATCTGTGACGGCGGAATACCCGTCTCGATCAGCGCGTCTCGATTTGCCGACCAGAGATCCAGCTTACCCTCGTTGAACAACCACGGCCGGTCGGCGAACGCCTCCTCGACGTCGGCGCCGACCGTATAGCAGCACGGTCCGATCGCTGGTCCGACGGCCGCCACGAGTTCGCTCGGTCGGCAGTCCAGTGCTTCTTGCAGCGCTTCGGCCGCGGCCGCCGCGGCTCGTACGGCGCTGCCGCGCCAGCCCGCATGCACGGCCGCCACCGCGCGCCCGCCAGCATCCGCGAGCAACACGGGCGTGCAGTCCGCGTAACGGAGCATCAACATGCGTTCGTTGGTCGCCGTCAGAAGCACGTCGCATTTCGGCCGCTTGGGCGTGTACCCATCGACGACCGTCACTTCGCGTCCATGTACCTGGTATGCCGCGAAGAGGTCCTCAGGCGGCCGATCGAATGCTGCCGCCACCCGCCGCAAGTTCTCGTCCACGTTCTCG
>JAFAPL010000671.1 GCA_019247135.1 Chloroflexota bacterium
CCTTCGCTCGGGGCGGTGATGTGGTACGCGTCGGCCGTCGCACCATAACCGGCGATTTCCGCATACACGCGCGGTGCGCCTCGCCGCTCGGCATGCTCGAGCGTTTCAATAATGAGGATCCCGGCCGCTTCAGCGAGGACGAATCCATCTCGTTCAGCATCAAACGGGCGACTGGCTCGTTCTGGCTCGTCGTTGCGCCGCGAGAGCGCGCGCATGGAGTCGAATGCAGCCAGACCGATTCGCGTGACCGGCGCTTCAGACGCACCGCAGATCACGACGTCGGCTTCTCCGCGGCGAATGAGCGCGGCAGCCTCGCCGACCGCATGCCCCGCCGTCGCACACGCGCTGGCGACCGCGAAGTTGGGCCCCTTGGCGCCGGTTTGAATGGCAATCAGGCCAGCCAGCATGTCGGGGAGCATCATGGGCACGACAAATGGCCCGACCCGGTCAGGCCCACGCGTGTGCAGGGTGACGGCCGCATCGACGATCGTGCCGATGCCGCCGATACCGCTGCCCACCAGCACCGCGGCGCGTTCGGCTTCCTCGGGTTCGACGCGGAGACAAGCGTCGCGCACCGCTTCCTGAGTCGCGACCATACCAAGCTGCAGGAAGCGGTCCATCCGACGCGCCTCCTTGCGGTCCAGGTACTGCGCCGGATCGAATCGCTTCACTTCGCCCGCGATCTTCACGTCCAGGTCGCTGACGTCGAACGATTCGACCGTCGCCACGCCCGAACGGCCGTGCACTGCCGAATCCCAGGTCGAGGGGACATCCAGGCCGATGGGTGTGACTGCACCCATGCCCGTAACAACGATGCGCGAACCGCGCTCCTGCGCGACCGACATTCGCGGGAGTATAACGCCAGGCTTGTGACCTTTCCGTTCTCCTGAGGGTCTTGACGGAGGAACGGTGGGGCGCTTTCTGGGGTATCATTTGCGCTACCCGTTTAGCACTCTGCCACGCTGACTGCTAAACGCAGACACAGCTGATCAGGTCAACGTGCCAGAGCTTTCCCCCAGACGCGAACGCATCCTCCGCCATATCGTGCAGGAGTACGTCGCGCTTGCGCAGCCGGTCGCCTCGGACCTCATCGCCCGAAAGTACGAGGCCGAGCTATCGCCAGCCACCGTGCGCAACGAAATGGCGGCCCTGGAGGAGGCCGGGCTGATTGCCCAGCCGCACACGTCTGCTGGCCGTGTGCCGACCGATCGCGGCTATCGCCATCTCGTCGAGCTGCTGATGCAAGAGGAGCGCGACCTCGCACCTGCCGAGCGCCGCGCACTGCGCAGCCAGTTCACGCAGCTGTCGTCCCAGGGCGCCGATGGGATGCACCTGGCGGCCCTGCTGCTCTCGCGCACGTTGCACAGTGCCGCGGTCGCGACGCCACCCTCGTCGACGAACACGCGGGTGCGTCGCCTGGAGCTGGTGCCGCTCGAAGACGACCTGGTGCTGGTCACGCTCCTGCTGCAGTCGGGCGCGGTCCGCCAGGTCGTCCATCGCGCGGACCAGGTGCTGTCACGCGAGGACCTGACGCGCTTGAGCAATGAGCTCAGCGACAAGCTCGCCGACAAGACAGCCGGCCAGGTCCGTCGCGCCGTTCGCACGTATTCGGCCGAAGCCCGCCCGTTTGCAAACGCCGCCGTTCGCCTGCTCCAACAAGCGCAGGAGCAGGCGTTCGCCGCCGTCTCCCTGGAGGGCCTTGCGCAATTGCTCGCGCAGCCTGAGTTCGCGCAGAGCCAGAAGCTGCGCCCGATCCTCGAGGTGCTCGAACAGCAGCCGATGCTGGCGCGCTTTCTGGCCGAATCGCTTGCGACTCCGGGCGTGCAGGTGATCATCGGCGCCGAGAACCGCCTCGAACAGATGCGGGAAGCCTCGCTCGTTCTGACGCGTTACGGCTCGGATGAAGACGTATGGGGCGTGCTCGGCGTCCTCGGCCCCACGCGGCTGGCCTACTGGCGGGCTCTACCGATGGTGCGCTTCATGGCCGAGCTGATGGACCTCGTCGACAATCGAGCCGGCCCGTAACGTTTAAGTCCGTCGGCACACTCTAGACTA
>JAFAPL010000831.1 GCA_019247135.1 Chloroflexota bacterium
GCTCATCGAAGAACTGCTAAGCAGGCCAACGGCCAGCTAGCACGTCGCGCGAGAACGTCACCGCCGCGACGGCAAACACGAGCCAGACGCACGCGATGATTGCGGCGACAATGACGGCCAGCACGTGGCCACTCGCAGCGCGTGGCAGGACGAGCCCGACGTAAATCGCGGCGTAGAGAGCTACAAAGCCCCAGGGCACGAGCAGCACTCGGACGCGTTCCGACGTGGTAAGTCGTCGTTGCACTTGCGCGGCATCTCCGCGCATCGCGCCTTGACTGGCGGACTGGCGCTCGAGCATGCCGGAATTGTTTCAACTCGAGAGATGTTGAATCGCGTGGCTAAACACATTCACACGATCACCTCACGTCCGGCGTGAATGTCTATGCGGCCTGGATACGCCGCCACCGGACGCTTCGAGGTCGCCGGAACGAGGGCATCGCCCATCAGCAGATAGTCCATGTCGGTGTGTGTGAACGAGTTGAACGCCTCGGCCGGCGTACATACGATCGGCTCGCCGCGCACATTGAAGGAGGTGTTCACGAGCACGGGCACACCTGTCAGCTTGCCGAACTCTTCGATCGTGTCGTAGTACAGCGGATTGTCTTCTCGGCGGACCGTCTGTACCCGGGCGGTGCCATCCACGTGCGTAACGGCCGGCAACAGGTGCTGTTTGTCCGGTCGCACCCGCGCGACCAGCAGCATAAATGGACTGTCCCATTCCGCGCGTCCGCCAGCCAGCTCGAAATAGGTCGACGCGGCCTCACGCAGCGTGCTCGGCGCAAACGGACGGAAGGTCTCGCGGTGCTTGATCTTCGCGTTCAGCGTGTCCTGCATGGTTGGTTCGGTCGGATTAGCGAGGATGCTGCGCGCACCCAGGGCACGTGGCCCGAATTCCATTCGACCCTGGAACCAGCCGATCACGTTGTTCGCGGCGAGCAGGCGCGCGACAGTCGGCGCAATTTCGGTTACTCCAAGCTGCGTGTACGCGATCCCCTGCTCGGCCAGGAACGCAGCGATCTCTTCGGTCGAGAACGCCGGCCCGAGGTAGGCCGTACGCATGGATTCCCGCGGACCGAGGCCGAGGACAGCATGGTACAGGTGCGTCGCTGCTCCAATGCAACCGCCGGAGTCGCCAGCAGCGGGCTGCACCCACATGCGACGAAATCCGGCTTCGCGAAGCACGCGTGCGTTGGCCAGCACGTTCAAAGCGACTCCGCCGGCCATGCACAGGTTGTCTGAGCCGCTGAGTTCGCGTGCGCGGCGCGCCATGCCGAGCATCGCCTCTTCGGTGACCGCCTGAATGCTGGCCGCGATGTCCGCATATTTCTCGTCCAGGGCTGCCTCAGGCGCACGCGGCGGACCGAACAGGGCTTCGAAGGCGCTGGAATACGAGCGAGAGCCGCGATGGTACTCGAAATAGCGCATGTCCATCTGAAAACTGCCGTCTTCGGCGAGAGTGATCAGTCGGCGAACCTGGTCGACGTATCTCGGCTTTCCATATGCAGACATGCCCATGACTTTGTATTCGCCTTCGTTCACCTCGAATCCGAGGTATGCGGTGAACGCGCTGTACAGCAAACCCAGCGAATGCGGAAACCGAATTTCATGGCTCAGACTGAGGTTCAAGCCGCTGCCCATGCCGAGCGTCGTGCTGGCCCATTCACCCACGCCGTCGGCTGTTAGGACCGCCGCTTCGTCGAAAGGCGACGGGAAGTATGCCGACGCGGCGTGCGAGAGGTGGTGCTCGCCAAACAGAATTGGGCCGCCATATCGGAGAGCCTTGCGAATCGTGCTGCGTACCCACAGCTTGTCGCTCAGCCAGCTGGCGATTGCTTGCACAAAGACGCGGCGCGAACTCGGGAACGTCGCCGCGTAGCTCGCGACAATACGTTCGAATTTGAGCAATGGCTTTTCGTAGAAGATTACATAATCAAGGTCGCCAGCCTCGATTCCGGCTTGCTGAAGGCAGTACGTCGCCGCGTTCTTCGGAAAACCAGAGTCGTGTTTATGGCGCGAAAAACGTTCTTCCTCGGCGGCCGCGACGATGACACCATCGCGCAGCAAACACGCGGCCGCGTCGTGGTAGAAGCACGAGATACCGAGAATGTCCAACTAGAACTGGCGCTCCAGCGCTTCAACCGTGTTGGGCGTGGAGTCGCGCTGGCGCCAGTACGTCTGGGCCGGCTTGTCCGCGACATCGAGCAACTGCGTACCCGACGCGCGTGCGACGAGCGCGCTCGGCCCGAACACAACGAAATAGGCGACGTTCAGGAGCGCGTGCGACTGATAGCTTCCGGCGCGATGCGCGTACGCTTTCCAGGCGTCCCAGACAAGCCGCAATCAGAACACCGGGTACAGCAGCGGCCCGACGGGCGTCGCTTCGAGCACCAGCAGCACACCCAGAACAACAAGCGCGAGGAGCAGCGGTACGACCCACCACAGCTTGTGCGCCCATACAAGGCGGGCGAGGTCCGAGGTCAGAGCGAAGCGGTCGTCGAGATCTGTGCGTGTGTGCGAGTCTGATGGATGTCGAGACTGACGTTGCGACAACGGCCAAACGATACCCGCTGCGGCCGCTGTCAGGTGCCCGCTGCGCGCATCACTCACGCAACCTTCAGACTTTGTTTAGTCGTCGGCTGACCGTTGAAAGCGCCACCAGTCGCAAGATCTCTTCGATCGCGAAGAACCTGCTTACAGTGCCCGCGCCGCTCGGCGTAGGCGCATTTGTCACCGTGCTGCTGGCGATCGGCGCCCTGCTGAAGATCCCGGAGGCGATCGAAACCCCTGGCACCGACACAGGCATGTACACGACATACGGCCAGATGCTGCTGCACGGGGCGCGTCCGTATGTCGACTACTGGGACATCCATCCGCCGCTCGTGTTCGCATACTGGGCTCTTGTCGACGCGCTCACGGGTCCTGAGTGGCTCCGCACCTGTTTCACGATCACGGGTCTTGCCCCGCAGTCCTGCACCGGTACGGTCGCTCACGGGTTCGACCTGTTGCTGTCGGTGGCTACGGCCGTTGTTGCAACCTGGATCGCCCGACGCGCTGGAGCACGCGCGGCTCTGCAGGCAATGACGGGTTTGTTGGTGATCGCGTTCGCGATCAGGTGATGCTGAGCAATGAAGGCAGTAACCCGTCCATGCTGACACTACCGCCCGTATGCGTGGTACTTGCGCTCAGCGGTTCACTGGTGGGGGTTCGTCAACGAACTCTGGATTTACAGCATCGAGCGTTCGTTCGCAGGCTATTTCATCCACCCCGTGAAGGAGCCGGGCATTACCCTGGACCGCGTGCTCACGGACCGCGGTGGCGTCTTGGCGGTGCTCGCGGTATGCGGACTCTGCATGACGCTGGCGCGGCCAACCCACCCGATGCAGCGCTTCCTCGCTGGATGGGCGGGGGTCAATCTCCTGGCAATTGTGATTTTTCGCGAGTTCGAGTACGTGGTGCCCAGCCTCGCGATTGTTGGTACGTTCGCGCTCGAGCGGCCGTGGAGGTGGCTCGGCTCGTACAAGCGAAGCGTCGCGTTTGCTGGTGGATGCGCCCTGCTGCTCGTCCTTCTGTTTGCATTCCGTGCGACGACCAGTTTCGAACAAGTTCAGTTCGCACGTGCGCGCGGTGAGCGCGGACCCGGAGGTGGCCTCTCGCAACCGGAGGAACTGGGTCGAATCATCAACCGCGATACGCCACGCGGATCCATGTTCGTGTACGGCAACGCGGCTGAACTGTATGCAATCACGGGCCGTCTACCCGCGACGCCATACCTGAATGCCGAAGCCGATCAATAGCGCATTCGATCGGAACCGGACGCTTCTTATCCTCACCCGAGAATGCGGCCCGGTCACCTGAATCGGCGCTGAGACTGAAATGGGGTTTCAGGGCCGAAGCCCCTGACCCCACGGAGTCTTAGTTTACGAACGGTTCGGGCGCAGCGTGGCCGCGCATTCCGCAAAGCTCATTAATTGCCCGGGTGGGC
>JAFAPL010001071.1 GCA_019247135.1 Chloroflexota bacterium
GCGGGCAGTTGTTCAACCACACGGACGCGATAAGGGACGGGCGGCAGCCCGGCGAGGTCGCCGAGCTGGACCCACTCGTCCAGGTGGCCGAAACCTCGCGGCCAGCGTACTTTCACGAACTGCGTCGTTTTCTCGAGGACCTCGACCTCAACGAAGTGGCCGCTCCTGTGCGACAACAAGCAGCGCAGCGAGTGGCACAACTGCTCGGGAACGTGAATGACGGCGCGTGGCAGCGCCGCGGCCGTTCGCGGTTGAACGAAACCCAGTGCCTCTGGCACCAGGTACACCAGTGCCCCGATCAGGCAGCCGGTCAGAATCGCAGCCGCCGCCTGCATCAACTCGAGCAGCACGATGGTCCCCTCCCTGGCTTCGAGGCGGCCAGCATACAGCACCCCAGGCCGCGCGGAAGAGGCGCATTGACAGGCTGGGCAAGCCGCGCACCCTGGAACTCAACCTCATCTCAACCTGGTGCGCGGCTACGAGGCGTGTGCGTCTTCTAGCCTTACCCCGCCGCCCGCCCGCATCGGCGGTCGAGCAGATCCACGCAAGGAGACTGCATGAAGAGTGTGTTCCGTCTGGCCGTAGTTCCGTCGTTCCTGGCGCTAACGGGGGTGGCGACGATTGCCGGACCGGCGTTGGCGGACCTGGCAGGCCCAGCACCATACGAGATCGAGGCGAAGCTGCAATACTGCGCCAATGGTGGCACGGGCTGCGTCCCCACGAACGGACGACCCGATCTCGCCAACCTGCGCTTCGCTCTCGTCGAGGCGTACCGCATCACCCCACCCACGGGCATCCTGGCCAAAATCGGCGGACCGAATGGGTCAGTTGCCGAGCCCGAAGCATTGATCGCCAAGTGCGCGGGTGCACACTCGATCGACGCCAGAGGGAATATCCACGCCACGACGATGTTCGTGTTCGCCGGCCCCACTGATCAGGGCTTCAACGGTGGTACCGTTCACGGCTCGGCCGTCATCCGTAACGGCAGCGAATCCAGTCGACACGCGATTGGCGTGCTCAGCGCGACCGCATCCGATCCGATGAGTGGGGATACCGCAAGCGTCTCGGGTGAGCAGGTTACAAATAATTCGAGCGACACGCGCGTGAGTGGTGGGTTCGAGGTGTCCCTGACGGGTCCGCAATACGACGAGATCGTGTCCGGTCCTGACTTCTCCCTCACGGCTGTGCCGACGAGACTCGGGAATGGTTCGATGACGTGCAACACCCGCGGTGCAACCGTCAGCACGCCCGGAGCTCCGCCGCCCTATTTCGAGAACGAAGTCAACGACGCACCCGATCCCAACTCGTAACGCCGCGTTTTTCGCGCGACTGTGCACCCTGTGCCACACGCTGAGCTATCCCGCCAGCGTGCGGCCAGGCGGCCACGCCGTGGCTATATCGCTGCTCGGCGCCCGGCCAGGTCACCCTGTAGTTCGAATATGCGGCGCGTCTCCTCGTAGGTTGAAGCACGGGTACACACCGGCTGAAACGCCCGCGAGGCCCAGCCGGACCAGGGCGATCATAGGCTGACGTCGTTGTCTGTTCACCGGGCGCCCGAACGTGCCATGGAGCAGCTTTCGGCGGCAAGGGGCGGCGAGCTAGGGAATTGGCTGTCCCTTGCGATCGAGCACGCGGGGTACGACGCGCTGGACGTCGGTGGCCAGGTGAAGAAACTCGAGCGCACTGATCAGCCAGGCGGATCCGTCGAATTGCCATCGGCCGAGGCCGTGGACCGCCGAGCGGGGGAACGCGTGGTGGTTGTTGTGCCACCCTTCGCCCATCGCCAGCAAGCCGACCAGCCACTGGTTGCGACTCCGGTCAGTCGTCTCGAATGGTCGGCCGCCGAAAGTATGGCACACGGAGTTGACACTCCACGTCACGTGGTGAACCAGAAAGATCCGTACCAGACCACCCCACAACAGTCCCGTCCATCCCCCGGTCGCTAGCGGGATCACCAGGCTCAGCACAACCCAGACGAGGAAGGTGCGATCGACGAACAGCGCGATCGGGTCGTTCAGCAGGAAGCGACCGTACACCCGCGGGTCAGCCTGGTCATTACGGAACAGCCAGCCGAGATGCGCATGTATCAGGCCATCCAGCGGACTGTGCGGGTCACCTGGCTTGTCGGCGAAGGCGTGGTGCTTCAAGTGGTTGGCCGCCCATCGGATTGCCGAGCCCTCGACCGCCATCGAGCCGAGAATCAGGATCACGCAGCGTACCGCCGGATGTGCGCGGAAGCTGCGATGCGTCAGCATGCGATGGAACCCGGCGGTCACGCCGAGGGAAATCGGGACGTATAGCGCCACGAGCAACACGAGATCTCGCGGACTGACGTACCGCTCCCACAACTGCCAGATAGCAATCCCTGTAGACACGAATGGAATCACCACCACGGCCAGCATGATGACCTTGTGCAAAAGGTCCGATCGTGCGCTGCGCAGTTGTGCGTAGACAGGCTCGGCAGTGACAGCCATCGGCAGGCGCCTTGTGGCACGATCGATGCCACCGGGGGTTCCGACAGTCGTCAGCATCCACGACAGCAGCGCACGCAAGTGTACATCAGCGGTTGACGGCAAACACATTGGCTGGAAGCGCCTCGATCTCCCTGACACGCCTGCTGCAGCGGAGCGGGCACGGAGAAACTCGATGCCGCTTCCAGTCCCCACTCCCTCGTCGATGTCAGTGGCCAGTGGTAACCATCAGTAAATCTTGGCGTGTTGGTGCTCTTGCGCCAGAACGCCAGACCCGTGCTGGTCTCGGATGCGTCAGTGATCAGAGAGCCTGCGTTGGCGAGCAGGTCGGCCAGCAGTCAATCAACGGACCAGCAGGTCGCGAAACGATGGCCGTCAGTCCGCAGCCACCTCGACCAGCATGGTGCCACCGCAATGATCGCAGCGACCCAGTCGCGTTGGCCAGCATTGCGCGCGCATATCCCCGCTCGCGCCAATGGGGCAACGTCATGACGCCGCCGATGCCAGCGACAGGCACACGTAGGTGGCCTACCTGAATACTCGGTAAATGATTCCAGCATGTGCAACCACGCGCTGACCGATTTAATGAGCGCCGACCAGCTCGGCGCCGTCCAAGTGTACGTGTCGGCGGGCAATGCGAACGGACGGACCATCCCTCACTGCATTCGTCGATACGCCTGGCAGCCAGTGAACACTTTCGGGTGTGTCGGTTTGGGATGCCGAGGATGTCGGAGCCTGATCGACGGCTGACCCATCGACCCGACCATCTGGCGTAGCGATTCCACTCAGTGTCAGCGTGGACTGTTGTCGGGAATCAGGGATGATGGATGTCACTGCGATTTCCTTTCAGCGTGCGCTCGCGTGCGCGACGACAAACGCGGCTAAGCCGCGGCCAACTCAGCCAGTTTGGCAATTGACTCCGACGCATCGCCGAGCCAGATCAGGCCGCGTCGAATTTCGCAGTATCTGAGTACTGTCACCCGCGCTCCAGGTCATGGCAATGGTTGGACGGTGGACGCACCGCGTGCTGATCCGATCGGGCGACCTCCTGACAGGCACGCGCATCGAATTGGCCGTAGGGCGCCACGTATCGGTTCGTCCGTTGGGATTCTGCAGGTGGCTAGCATGGCACTCCGGCAGGCCCACGCAAACCTCTCTCCAGCCTGCGTTACGAGCCGCCCGCGGCATACAGCTGGCGCGCTTGCCCCAGTAACTCCTCGCATGAATGGCCGCGCCATGCGTGCGGCAGGTCTGGACCGGGTCGGGGTCCCATGTCAACATACACTTCACGATACTTGCGCATCACTTGCTGCTCCGTGCCGAACACCCACAGGAGCAGTGCACCGTGCGTGCGCGCCGCCGCCTTCTGGACCAGGTGCGTCGACACCTTGAGGTGTCCGGCGGCGAATTCGACACTCACCAGGTTGCGGCTGGCGAACAGTGCGTCCCGATCCCATTCTTCATCGATGTAATGACGTGGCATCTATGTCAGGCTAAGTCCGTTCATCTTCAACCGCACGTTCCGGCGTACTCCCCACCTCTAATTTAAGCCCACTCGCTTCACCGGCCGTTGAAGCTCGCGCCGTAATCCCGTCGCGCACGTGTCGTTCATCATCGGTCTGCGTAGCGTAATCGGCTTCACGTCTGGCTGGGACAGCCT
>JAFAPL010000092.1 GCA_019247135.1 Chloroflexota bacterium
GCGGCCTACGTGGAGCACCCTGAATGCCCACTCCAAGAGTACTCTGCCAGCCTCGGTGGCGAAGCCGCGTCGCTGGTGACTCGGCAAGATCGACCAGTACAACCCGAACTCGGGCGACCACAGGCGCGACGAGCTGCCGCCGACGGCCAGTGCCGGCAGTTGATTGAATGGGGCCAGGCACGGGACGTACCCACAGGCGCCGATGAGCTGTCCGGTATCTCGCAGCGCCACCCCGCGGTCACCATACGGCGGCTGTCGCAAATAGGCAAGCCCTCGTAGCTCTCGACAGTCCAGCGCAGCCACCGCTCGCGCCCTTCCAGCGACAGCGCGCCCTCAGTCCCGACCTCGGCCTCACCAAGCTGAACGTCGAGCAGATCGTGAACGGCTGGGAGGTCGTCGACGACAAAGGGCCGGACGACCAGCCGGTCGGTTTCCAGCACAGGCATCCGCATGCATCATCCTCCCGGGCTACGGCTAAAGGACTCACTTCGACGACCTGGAGGGGCGAGGGAAGAGCGAAGGCACAGAGGCAGTCGCAGGCATTCTGGCCGAACTTGCGAGCGATAGCCAGGCGCCGCCGGTCCGTCCTGGCCGGGGCGCGACGTCAGGCACTGAGAACGAGTACGAGATGCGAACTTTCGGAGTGGATAGGAAAGTTCTCGGGTTGAGTCCACAAGACGGCCTTGGTGCATAACGCAAAGGGGTTTTACTGTGGGCCGCGTGCGCGCGAATACTCGCCGCGGGCAAATGAAAGCAACCGCCGGAAGGCTGCCTAGATCGCGCGCGTCAGCGGCAGTTAAGGACAACCGATGTGGGGTCCGATTGCCGACTGGCACTGTAACGTTTCTCTTCACCGACGTCGTGGGAAGTACCAGCGCATGGATCCAGAACCCGAACGGAATGCGCTTGGCGATGGTCCGCCACGATGCAATCGTCGAAAGCTTGGTCGCAAAACACGCAGGACACGTGGTCCGTCCGCGCGGGGAGGGCGACAGCCGGTTCGCGGTGTTTCCCACGCAACGAATGGCGTTGCAAGTGCCTGCGCTATCCAGCTCGCACTCCTCGCGGAGACCTGGCCAGTGGATCCGCCACTCCGCGTGCGCATGGCACTGCATACAGGCGAGGCTGGTGTCCGGACGGGCGACTACTATGGTCCGGCTGTCAACCACCGCGCTCGATTGAGGGCGGTGGCACACGGGGCACAGGTTCTGATCTCTTCCGTGACGGCTGACCTGGTACGCGAAGCCCTCGGAGCAGACTTGAGTCTCCGAGATCTGGGCGAGCATCAACTCCGGGACATGCAGCAACCCGAGCGGGTGTGGCAGTTGGTGTATCCGAGTTCGCAGATCGAGTTTCCGCCTCTGGGCTCGCTCGGGGTCAGGCACCATAACCTACCCGCCCAGCTCAGCACCTTCGTCGGACGAGAGCGCGAGCTCGACGAGTTGCGGTCTCTACTTCCGACTGTCGCCCTAGTAAGCATGACCGAGCCAGGCGGAGTCGGCAAAGAGTCGCCTGGCACTGACAGCAGCGGCAGAGGTGATAGACGAATTTGAAGATGGAGTCTGGCTCGTCGACCTTGCGCGCCTCGCGGAACCGCGTCTCGTGCCCCAAGCCGCGGCGGCGTCACTGCGGATTGTGGAGCGACCTGATGAGCCGCTGAATGCGACGTTGACAAGGCACCTGCAGTCACGGTCTTTGCTGCTCATCCTCGACAACTGCGAGCATGTGATCCATTCGAGCGCGCAGTTGGTGCACCAATTACTCCGTGCATGCTCACGTTTGCACATCGTATGCACAAGCCGCGAGGCCTTTGGCATCACTGGTGAACTGGTCTGGCCCGTGCCGCCGCTCCGGCTTCCCACGGGAGAATTGCTCAATGGGCCGCAAGATGTGGCCAATGCGGAAGCGGTTCGCCTTTTTGTTCAGCGGGCCCGTACGACCGCACCCGAATTTCAGCTCACACAGCTGAACGCCGGAGTCGTGGCGGAGATCTGCAGAAAATTGGAGGGGTTGCCGCTTGGAATCGAACTGGCAGCTGCTCTGGTCAAGCTGCTTAGCGTCGACAAAATCGCGGAGAGGCTCGCCGACCCCTTTCGCTTGTTGACGCGCGGAAGCCGCACAGCACCCCAGCGCCACCAGACGCTCCTTCGAGCCCTCGACTGGAGCTATGAGCTGCTCTCCGATACCGAGAAAGTGCTGCTTGGCATTCGGCGAAAAAGTTGCCCCGTACTTGCGTGGTGGACCGCAGTTTATGCCCTCGCTCCAGTTGGTGGAGTCAGAGCAGGACAATTTCAGAACAGCGCTGCAATGGTGCATTGAGCGCGCAGACGTCGATCGGGGCTTAGCGCTTGCTGGTGCCGTGTGGCGTTTCTGGTATTTGCGAAGTTCGAGCAGCGAAGGGCGTGAGTGGCTGGATGCGCTCCTGCAGCTCAGGTCTGGACTCTCACAGCCGGCGAATAGGGCAAGGGCGCTAAACGGCGCAGGAGTTCTGGCGACTCGGCTCGGAGACTTTAGCACTGCCCAGGAACTTTATGAAGACAGCCTGGCGATCTGGAAAGAGCTTGGCGACCGGGCTCGGATTGGCATCTCACTCAACAATCTGGGAATGCTTGCAGTGCACCATGGTGACTACGAAGTTGGGCGAGTGAGATTGGAGGAGTCGCTTGCCCTTGGCCATGCAGTAGGCGACAAGGTTTCTGTGGCGG
>JAFAPL010000174.1 GCA_019247135.1 Chloroflexota bacterium
GCGCGGCGTGAGCGATCCGGTCGGTTGGCGCACAAAATCCCTACTTGCCATCCTACTCGCCCATCTTGATGTCCGGTCCTGAGAGTATTTTCTCCGATGATCCGACCCGCAATGCCTCAAGACATGGCGTCGATTGTCGCGTTGCTCACCCAGGACGCCCGGGAGCGCAGCGCGTTAGACCCGCTGCTCTGGCGGATTGCGGCTGACGCTCCCGACCGGATCGAACGAGCCGTCGGTGCCGCGCTCACTGGACATCGCGCACCCGCGCGGGAGCTGTGGTTCGTCGCCCAGCACGCGGACCGAATTGTCGGGGTCACGCACGCAATGCTCGTGCCGGTCCCGCCAATCTATGACGCGGCAGGGCCTCCCGGACTTCTGCTCGACGACTGTTTCGTATCCGCCGAGGCGCCATCAGGCACGGCCGAGGCGCTGCTCGCCGCCACCGAGGCCGCGCTTACGACCGCCGGGGCGCTTCTCTTGATCGCGTCCTGTCCGGCCGCCGGACGTTTGCGCCCGCTCTATGAGCGCCACGGATATGAGCCCGTCACTCTCTACATGGCGAAGCATCGTCTTCGCCGTGAGGCCCTTTCGCCCAGCGTGCGGATGGCGGGCGCCGAGGATGTCCCTGGCATCGTGAATCGCAGCGCGGAGCATCGACGGACGCTGGCCAGGATCAACCCGCGCTTCTGGCATATCCATCCCGATGCCGACAGTCGCTTCGAGGCGTGGATGCGGCGCAGCTTGACATTCAGGGATCGCGACATGCTCGTTGCAACTGCGGAAGGTGAGGTGCGCGGTTATGTTATCGCCCAACCCATTGCGCCCCTGCTCGTTCCAGCCGCGCATGAGATCACGGCCATCGGGGTGATTGACGACTTCTATGACGAGGACTTCGCAGACATCTCGGCCGTCTCGACAGACGCGTCGAGCTGCGCGAACCTGCTGGCAGCAGCAGAAACCGCGTTTGCGCGACGCGCCATCGACAGCGCCCTCGTCGTTTGCCCTGCAGGGTGGTCGTCCAAAATCTCTCTCCTGGAACAGAGTGCCTACCGGACCGCCAAGCTGTGGATGCTCCGGCGTTGACCTCGTCGTGTGAGCGGCGAGCGCTCAAGGTGCTACGACGGCGCCTTCGAAGCTGATCTGGCTCAGCGGCGCCTTGCGCTTGTCGGACTGGGGCCCTAGGAATTGAAAGCTGCGACACCGAGCAAACGTGCATGCCCCGATTGCCTCGACTGTATCGTGCGGTCGTCTCTGAAGCTAAGATCGTGAACTACCTGTTGAGTGCCCGTCACTCCGGAGGTCGCGCGAAGGCGCATTTTCTTGAGGACTTCGGATTTCGCGCTCGTGAGTGGCGTGTGTTGCGCGACGCTATAGTCGCTCACGCGGCGGCAAATGATATCACCGCATCACACCAAACGCGGTTCGGAACCAGATATGAGATCGACGGACCTTTGTCAGCACCTGACGGTCGCGCCCCGATCGTACGCGTGGTATGGTTCGTGGAGTCGCGGGAACCATCCCGCGCTTGGTGACATTGGTACCGAGAAGGATCGCTGCCCGATGATTGATGAACTGGATCTCGTCGTGCTGAAGCGCGATTTGCCCGACGCGCGGCTTACCGTCGGCGACGTTGGCACGGTCGTGCTAGTGCACCAGCAAGGTGCGGGCTACGAGGTCGAGTTCACGACGTTGTCGGGTGACACCGTGGCCGTGGTGACCCTTGATGCCTCCGATGTGCGGCCGGTCGAGGCGCGCGAGATCGTTCACGCGCGCGCAGTGAGCTGACTTTCGTAACACGGCGCCTTGAGCGGCAAGGGTTGCGCAGGCGGGGTGGAAGCGCGTACAGCGACACATGCGCGGCAGCCGCCAGTCCACAACATCTGTGAGCCGACGGCGCAAAGCGGTTGCAACGAACCGCGGCGCGCGCCGACGCAACGGCGACCGGCAATCCACCGAAGCGATTTTGGCCGACCTCAAGCATCGGCTCTCGGAAATCTATGATCTCAACGCGGCGGGATCGCTGCTTGGGTGGGACGAGGCCACCTACATGCCCGTGGGCGGCGCCGCGGCGCG
>JAFAPL010000406.1 GCA_019247135.1 Chloroflexota bacterium
GTGGAACTGGAGACCCGACTTCTTCTCCGCGGCGGGTATCAGTCAATTCCCTGACACCTTCGACCAGTTGCTCGCGGCGGCTCAAAAGCTCCACGATTACGGCAAACCCATCGGCATGACGCTGGGCCATGCGCCAGGTGATGGGAAATCGACCAATTTCCCGGTGCTCTGGGCTTTCGGCGGGAAAGAGTTCGAGGCCGACGGCAAGACCGTTGCGCTCAACTCGCCCGAGACGCTGAACGCGGTCAAGTGGTACGCGCAGATGTTCAAGTACATGGACCCGGCCGTGCTTGGCTGGCTCGATCCCGACAACAATCAGGCGTTCCTGACGGAGCAGTGCTCGGCCACAGTGAACGTCAACACGATTTATCTGGCGGCACGTGACGCTGCCGACCAGAAGGGCGATGCGAACATGAAGCACATCGCCGACGCGATGGATCACGCGAACTGGCCGTCTGGTCCTGCCGGACGATTCGGCAATTACAACATCAATCTCTGGGCTGTGTTCGCGGACTCGCCGAACCCGGAAGGTGGCAAAGCGTTCTTGCGCGCCTTCTTCGACAAGAAATTCCTGGTTCCGTGGACGAAGACCGGTCGGTCGTACTTCATTCCGAATTTCAAGGGCCTCGACAACATTCCGGAGGCGTGGCCAGACGATCCAAAGCTGAAAATCTTCCGCGAGCTCAACAAGATCAACCGTCTGCCAGGCTACGCGGGGCCGCCGAGCGCGGCTACGACGGACGCGGTCAACAAATTCGTGCTGGTCGACATGTTCGCGAACGCGGCTACGGGCAAGATGCAGCCCGAGGAAGCGGTGGCCTGGGCCACTGACCAGTACAAGCAGAGCGTGACGAAAGCGCAGAGCTGACGGATGCAAGCGCCGGCAGCTCGGGCGCGTTCGCGGGCGGCGGTTCTTTCTCTTCGACCGCTCACGCACGCATTCGGGAACGTGCTCGACCACGAGCAGGCCCTGGGCTACCTGCTGGTCGCGCCGGTCGTGTTGCTGCTGCTGGGGCTGGTTGCGTATCCGTTTGTCATCGCCGTATCGATGGCCATGACGGATCGCACCATTGGCAACGCCGGCAAGTTCATCGGTTTCACGAATATTCAGTTGTTGTTGCGAGACTCCGTTTATCTCCAGGCGGTCCACAACACGCTCATCTATACCGCTGGTTCGACGGTGATGAAGGTGGTTGTGGGCTTCGGTCTCGCGCTCCTGATCAACGAGCGCTTTCGGTTTCGACAGGCGATCCGCTCGGCGGTACTACTGCCATGGATTGTGCCGGCGGCACTCGGAACACTTGCGTGGTTGTGGATCTTCGCGCCCAGTTTCAGTGTGCTGAACTGGATTCTCATCCATGCTGGGATCGTCAAGACTGGACTGCCGTGGCTCGTGGACGGCAACCTGGCGTTATTCTCCGTCATTCTGGTGAACGCCTGGCGCGGGATCCCGTTCTTCGCAATCACACTGCTCGCCGGCCTGCAGGCGATTTCGCAGGAGCTGTACGAGGCCAGCGCCATTGACGGCGCCGGCAAGCTTGCGCGCTTCTGGTACGTGACGCTGCCGTTGATGCGCCCCATCCTGCTGATCACGCTGGTCCTGTCCATCATCTGGACCTTTTCGGATTTTCAGACCGTGTACGCGTTGACGGGTGGTGGACCTTTGAACGCCACCCATCTTCTGGCGACCTTGAGTTACCAGGTAGGCATCGCTTCCGGCCGACTGGGCGAAGGCGCGGCGATCTCGCTGACCATGCTGCCCGTGTTGTTCGTCCTGGTGTGCGCGCAGATTTACTACTTGCGCAAGACAGGCTCAGCGTGACGGCCGCGCTGGTTCGACGCAAGATCGATCGTGTCCTGACGCTGTACATACCGCTCGGGCTGGCGCTGCTGTTCCTGCTTGCGCCGTTTTACTGGATGGCGATCACCTCGCTGAAGCCGGATTCTGAGCTGTACAGCGCCAATGGCAATCCCCTGCTCGTGTTCCAGCCCACGCTGGATCACTACGTCCAGCTGCTGCAGAAGACGCAGTTTCCCCTCTGGACTCGCAATACCATGGTGGTCGCGATTCTGGCGACCGCCATAGCGCTCATCTTCGGAGTCCCGGCGGGCTATTCGCTCGCGCGTTTGCGATTTCGCGGTGCAGGCTTTCTCGGACTGGCGATTTTCGCGACCTACCTTGTTCCGACGTCGTTATTGTTCATCCCGATGCTGCAGGTGGTGAAGACACTGCACCTGCAGGACAACTTCTGGTCGCTCGTCGTCATCTATCCGACGTTTCTGCTGCCGTTCTGCACGTGGTTGATGGCCGGCTACTTCAAGACGATTCCGCAAGAGCTGGAGGAGTGCGCACGTATCGACGGCGCGAACCGGTTCACGGCAATGGTGCGGATCGCGTTTCCACTGGCCACGCCAGGGATCCTCTCGGCCGGCATCTTCTCGTTCACGTTGAGCTGGAACGAGTTCATTTACGCGCTCACGTTTGTGACCGCCAGTGAGGCACGCACGATTCCGGTCGGTGTTTTGACGCAGCTGACACGTGCCGATTACTACTTCTGGGGACCGCTCATGGCTGGCGCATTGCTGGGCTCTGTGCCCGTGGCCCTCATCTATTCTTTCTTCGTCGAACAGTACGCGACCGGCCTCACGGCAGGCGCCGTAAAGGGCTGAGCTGTGGCGCGCGCGGTAGTGCTGGACCGGCCGCTCGGCACATATTCGGTACAGGAGTTTCCGATCCCTGAGCCGGCGCCCGGCAGTGTTCTTTTGCGCATGGAATTGTCGGGCTGTTGCGCGACCGATCTGCACACGTACCTCGGGCACTGGCCGACGAACTTTCCAACGCTGCCCGGACACGAAAACGTCGGCCGCGTGGAGAAGGTCGGGCCTGGTGGTGCGCGGGACTACCTCGGGCGCGAGCTCCAGGTCGGAGATCGCGTGTTCGCACGCTGGGGTTGGTGTGGCACGTGCTACGAGTGTCGGACGCTGCTCCAGCCGCGACGTTGTCGCAATCGGCCCGTGAGCTCGGACGGAACGGTCGAGCCGTTCAGCGGTGGCTTCGCCGAGCTGCTGTATTTGAATGCGCCAGCCACTACGTTCATGTTGAAAATGGACGCGCCCGCGACAACCGTCGTGCTGTCCGAGCCGCTCGGGGTGGCGGTCACCGCCGTGCGACGGGCGCAACCGAAGCTGGGCGATACGGTGATCGTTCAGGGCAGCGGCGCGATCGGCTTGCTGACGCTCGGCCTGGCGAAGCTCGGCGGAGCCTCGCGCGTGATCTGCGTCGGGGCTCCGGCGCGGCGACTGGAGGTGGCCCGCAGCTTCGGCGCCGATGCTGTCATAGACATCGAGGCTATGCGCGAGCCTGAGGAACGGCGACGCGCCGTGCTCGCCGAGACGCCGTTTGGCATCGGTGCTGACATCGTCTTCGGCTGTGTTGGAGTGGCCTCCGCGTGGGAGGAGGGGATCACCTTCGTACGTGACGAAGGTTGCTTCATGGAGCTCGGCCTCGCCGCCGACGCGGGCTCGCTGCAGTTCAATCCAGCCATCCAGCTCGTCGCGCGGAACTTGACGTTCAAGGGTACGCTCGGTCTATCGGACTATGCCGATGCGGTGGTTGCGGGCCGCATTCTGGAGCAAGGCCAACTGCCGTTCGGCGACGTCGTGTCGCATCAGCTTCCGCTGGAGCGAGTTGGAGACGCGATCGAGGCACTGAACTCCAACTACCGCATCGACGGTCAGACCGCGCTCAAGATCACCATCGCGCCGAATGGTCCGATAGCGTGAGCCAGCCATTCGCCATCGTTGGCGCCGGCGCGCTGGGCCAGAGCTTTGCGGCGTTGCTGGCTCGCGCTGGCTGTGAGGTCACGCTGCTTTCGACGGAGCGGACCGCCGAGCGTCTGCGCGCATTCGGCGAAATTCGGCTCGTGGGCGCTGTCGAAGCCCGCGTGCCGCTCGACTCGCTGAGACTGACGGCTGATCCTGAACAACTTCCGCGTGGTGCGGGTGTCATTTTCACGACCAAAGGCCAGGATCTGCCACGCGCGGTCGAGCACGTACGGGACGGCGCACAGGTCGGCTGGGTTGCTGGAGTGCAGAACGGGGTCCAGAAAGACGACCTGTTGTCAGACGCGTTCGGTGCTGAACGGACGCTCGGTGCGGCCACCATCTTCGGCGCGCGGCGCACGGAGACTGGTGAGGTGCACGTCGGCTCGAGCGGAATGACATACCTTGGCGAGTTCGGCGGACGCCTGTCTGATCGCGCCGTCGACGCGGCGACGGCCCTGCAAAATGCTGGTATCCCAACCGAGGCACGCTCGGACATCGAGAGCGTGTTGTGGTCGAAGGCGTGCAATGCAACGGGTGTTTTTGGCGTGACGGTGCTGGCGCGAGCGAGCAATCAACGTCTCTTTTCGGACCGGCACCTGATGTCTGCCTATCTGGCGCTGGTACGCGAGACGGCCGCGGTTGCTCGGGCAGGCGGAGTCCAGGTCGGGAACTTCAAAGGATTCCCGCCGATTCAAAGCTACGTGGAACGCTCCGAGGCCGACATTCTCGCCGAGGTCCCCGAGCAGCCGTTCGATGGGGATCCACCTGCGTACGCGTCGATGACGAACGACCTGCTGGCTGGTTTCCCCCTGGAGGTCGAAGGAGTGTTCGGCGACGTTGTCGAGCGGGGTACGCGACAATACATCAGCGTGCCGTGTTTGCGTTTCGTACGTGACATGATTCGCGGACTCAATCGAGGGAGCATATGAAGCTGATTACTTTCCGCTCTGCCAGCGGCGGCCTTCGTCTCGGTGTCCTGACGGCCGACGGCGTCGTGACTCTCGAAGGCGATGGCCTGGCGCCGGAGTTCGTCCTGGCTCAAGGCGAGGCCGCGCTCGACCGCGTGCGCGACGCCGCGCAACGTGCGCGTGATGTTCGCGCGGAAAGTGAGCTGCGACTTGCGCCGTGCGTTCCTCAGCCCGGCAAGATCATCGCCGTTGGCCTCAATTACCGAAGGCACGCGCACGAGACCGGGGCGGCCATACCAGAAACACCGATCCTGTTCTCCAAGTTCAACAATACGATCGCTGCCCCGAACGAACCGGTGGTGTTGCCGCACGTCGCGAGTCAGTACGACTACGAAGTGGAGCTGGGTGTCGTCATTGGTCGACGCGCGGCGTACGTCAGCCGGGAGTCGGCGCTGGAGTGTGTGCTGGGCTACTGTACGGCCAACGATCTGAGCGCGCGTGACCTGCAGAGCCGCACCAGTCAGTGGCTCCTGGGCAAAACGCTGGACGGGTTCTGCCCTGTTGGACCATATCTCGTCACGCGCGATGAAGTCCCGGATCCTCAGCAGCTCGACTTGAAGACGTGGGTCAATGGCGAACTGCGTCAGAACTCCAGCACGGCGGACATGATTTTCTCGGTTGCCGAAGTCGTGAGCTATGCGAGTCAGTACATGACGCTGGAGCCGGGCGATCTGATCATTACTGGCACTCCAGAGGGTGTCATTCTTGGCATGCCGGAGCCGCGGACCTGGCTCAAGGCTGGCGATCAGGTGAGTGTGGAAGTGCAGGGCCTCGGCCGGTTGGTGACACCGTTGGTCGCTAAGCGCTCTGGGGACTAGTGCTCGTCCCAGGCAGCCACGGAAACACGTAGTACAGCGCGACCAGCCCGTACAGCGCCAGCGCGAGCTCGGCGGAGACGAACGATACGCCAACACCCAGGAGGTACGCGAGGAGTCCTGCCGAGAACAGGAGGCTGTCATGCCCGGCGCGTGCCGGGTCCAGATGTGTGCCGAGCAGTTTTCTGTCGCGGGTGACGTGCCGCCAAAGTAGCGTGAATGCCACGCTCATCACGACCATAACTCCGCCGTATACGGCGGCCGCGATGTGCGATTGGTCGCCGGTGCCGACGTATCGACTGAGCAGCGCGGTGGGGAAGGGAATGGCCGAGACCACCATCAGCAAGACCAGGTTCAAAAAGAGCAGCCGGCGGTCGACGTGGCGGACGTGCGAGAACAGGCTGTGATGATTCACCCAGATAATGCCGATGGTGGCAAAACTGACCACGTACGTGATGTAGTTCGACCACTGACTGGCCAGAGCGGCGGCGAGGTCGTTGGTGACGTCTGGGACGTGGAGGTCCAGCACTAACAGGGTGGCGGCAATCGAGAATACGCCGTCGCTGAACGACTCCAGACGAGCGGGAGTCAAGCGCGGGCCGTCGGACATACTCATGGCTTAGGAGCACGAGCGAGCACGAGCTTACGACGCGCGGTTATGGCGTCAGTCGGGGGCTTGCTGCGGCACGCTCGGACGTGGGGCGAGCCACTGGCGGACCGCGTGCTTGGCCGCGGCGGCGACGGCGTCGATCAGGTGGTACGCGCGTCGTCGGCGTACTACCCAGTCGGGAACGACACGCGGGCGAACCTCGCGCACGTGAATTGGCCGTCCAAGGGGCGAGCGTCGCAGACTAGGTTCGGGCATCGAGCATCCTCCGCATCTACCAGACACCGTAGCGGACGAGTCTTGGGCCGAGCTTGAATTTCCACGCCCGCGTGCGCGCAGGCGTCAGAAGGCGCTCGGACGGCCCTGTGCGCCGTCGACGGCGATGTTGGCGCCGTTGATCCACGAAGCGCGTTCGGAGAGTACGAACACGACGACGTCCGCGACCTCTTCGGCGGTGCCGAGCCGGCCCGATGGGAACTCGCGGCGCTCGAACTCCGAGAACCGCTCGGGGTCGCGGTCGCGGAAGCGGGCCCAACCACCACCCGCAAACAGAATCGAACCAGGGCTCACCGTGTTCACGCGGATGCGTGAGCTGGCAAGCTCCCATGCCAGAGCGCCGGCGAGAAAGATCTCGGCTGCCTTCGCCGCCCCGTACTGCGCGGTCGGGCCAGGCTTCCAGCCCGAGATGGAGGCGATCGAGACGGCCGAGCCGCCGCCACGGGCTTGCATGTGAGGGATCGCGGCACGGATCGCGCGCACCGCATGGAACAGGTTCACGTCGAAGGTTCCCAGCCAGTCATCAGGCGTGGTTTCGAGCAGGGTTCGACCGCCGGCGGTGCCGCCGACGTTGGCGACGAGCAGGTCGACCCCGCCGAGCGCCCGGGCGGACTCGTCGACGAACCGTTCGACTTCGCCGGGGGCGGCGACGTCGGCTGTCAGCGCGTGGGCATGTACGCCTGTGGCCCTTAGCTCACTCAGGGTCGAGTCGAGCGTTTCGGGCGTGCGGCCGCAGATGCCGACGTGAGCGCCTTCGCTGGCGAGCCGTAGGGCGATCGCGCGCCCAATACCCCGACTGGCGCCGGTGACCAGCGCGACCTTGCCTTCGAGACCCAGGTCCACGGCCCCTCATGGTAGAGGGCGGGTGCACGGCGGCGTTCTGAGGGCTCCGCCGCGGGGTGGCGCTGTTTCGGTCCGAGTCGTCAACTTACGCTGTTGAAGAAGTTGAAGAAGATCGGGCAAATAGCCAAGCCTCGGCGCACCGGCAGCGCAGCCCATGCATGCCGCGGTGTTCTATCTTGTAGCAGGTACACGTTTGTCGATCAGGAGGCGGAGTACGCGGTGAGCGACCCGACGATCATTTACACGCACACTGACGAGGCACCGGCACTGGCGACGTATTCGCTGCTCCCGATCGTGCGCGCGTACGCCTCGAAAGCCGGTGTCAGGGTCGAGACACGCGACATTTCCCTGGCCGGCCGCATCCTCGCAAACTTCCCCGACCGCCTCAAACCCGACCAGCGCATCGGCGACGCCCTGGCCGAGCTCGGCGAGCTGGCCAAGACGCCCGATGCGAACATCATCAAGCTGCCGAACATCTCCGCCTCGATCCCGCAGCTCAAAGCAGCCATCGCCGAGCTGCAGGCGCAGGGTTTTCCCGTCCCCGACTATCCGGACGAACCGAAGTCCGACGCGGACCGCGAGGTGCTCGCGCGGTACCGTCGAGTCCTGGGCAGTGCCGTCAACCCGGTGTTGCGCGAAGGCAACTCCGATCGGCGCGCTCCGGCGTCGGTCAAGAATTACGCCAGAACACATCCGCACCGGATGGGTCCATGGACGCGCGATTCGAAAACGAACGTCGTACACATGCAAGCGGACGATTTTCGATCGACGGAAAAGTCGACCGTCATCGCCCGAGACGGAAGCCTGCGGATCGAGCTTGCGGCGGAAGACGGCACCACGACCGTGCTTCGGGAAAAAGTGCCGGTGCAAGCGGGCGAGGTCGTGGATGTGTCGGTGATGCGAGCGGCGGCGCTGCGTGAGTTTCTGTCACGCCAGGTGGCGCGCGCAAAATCCGAGGGGGTCCTCTTCTCCGTCCACCTGAAGGCGACGATGATGAAGGTCTCCGACCCGATCATTTTTGGTCACGCCGTTCGAGCGTATTTCCCACGAACCTTTCAGAAGTACGGCGATGATCTCGGGCGTGCAAATTTGAATCCCAACGATGGATTGGGGTCTATTTTGAACGGAGCCGCCGGATTGCCGAATGGCGCAGAAATCAAGCAATCCTTCGAGGCCGAAATGGAGAACGGTCCGGCGCTGGCGATGGTGGACTCTGACCGGGGTATCACGAACCTCCACGTGCCCAGCGACGTGATCGTCGACGCATCGATGCCCGCGATGATCCGCGCCTCCGGCCACATGTGGGGACCGGACGGAAAGGAGCATGACACGCTCGCGGTCATCCCTGACAGCAGTTACGCGGACGTGTACCAGGTTGTGATCGAGGACTGTCGGGCGAACGGCGCCTACGATCCATCGACGATGGGCTCCGTGCCGAATGTGGGGCTGATGGCGCAGGCGGCTGAAGAGTACGGCAGTCACGACAAGACGTTCGAGATCACCACGTTGGGCACGGTGCGTGTGGTGGACGAGGCCGGCAACGTCGTTCTCGAGCAGGCGGTGAGCCCCGGCGACATCTTCCGGATGTGCCAGACAAAAGATATTCCCATTCGCGACTGGGTCAAGCTGGCGGTGAGTCGCGCTCGCGCAACCGGCGATCCAGCAGTGTTCTGGCTCGACGAACAACGTCCCCACGACGCGAATCTGATCCGCAAAGTCAAACAGTACCTGCCCGAGCACGACGTGCAAGGTCTGCGCATCGAGATCATGCCGCCGAAGCAGGCGACGGCGTTCTCGCTCGAGCGCATCCGACGCGGTGAGAACACGATCTCCGTGACGGGCAATGTGCTGCGCGACTATCTGACGGATTTGTTTCCCATTCTCGAGCTTGGCACCAGCGCCAAGATGTTGTCGGTCGTGCCGCTGATCGCTGGTGGTGGATTGTTCGAGACCGGCGCGGGTGGGTCCGCGCCGAGGCACGTGCAGCAGCTATTGAAAGAGAATTACTTGCGCTGGGACAGTCTGGGCGAGTTTTTCTCGTTGGTGCCCAGCTTCGAGCTGGTGGCACACGCGGCGGGAAACGCACGCGCGCAGATTCTGGCGGACACGCTGGACCGGGCCACCGAAACATTTCTCAACAATGACAAGTCGCCGACGCGACGGCTGGGTGGCATAGACAATCGAGGCAGCCACTTCTACCTGGCGTTGTATTGGGCGCAGGAGCTGGCGCGTCAAACGGATGACCCGGAGCTCGCCTCTGCCTTTCGACCGCTTGCTGAACGGTTGGCGGAGCAGGAGCAAACGATCGTGCGCGAGCTCATTGATGTGCAGGGGTCGCCGGTTGACATTGGAGGCTATTACCGTCCAGATCCCGCGCGCGCGGAGGGCGTCATGCGCCCGTCCAGGACGTTCAACGAAGCGCTCGCCGCGCTCGGCTGACACCTGACCCGCACGCCCGTGCCGTGGCACTTGCGGGCTGTTGCTCGATCAGCCAGATAACTCAACTTCCGAAGTTGAACAAGTGGCTCGTTACAGCGGCAGCCCGCGGCTGAGGTGCACGGGGAACGGCTTACCAACACCGTGGCGGTGGCAATCGCGGGCTGTCGCTCGATCAGCCAGGTAACTCAACTTCCGAAGTTGAACAAACAGTTATTTACCGGGAACGGGTAGCCAACCGCGCGTCAGGGCGTCGTCCATGGTGCCGACGATCAGGATGCCCAGCCACAAAAGCCCGACCACCGCGACGAGGCGTGCAATCGGACGGCTCCAGCGCAGGTGCATCAGTATCAGCGCATTGACCACAGCCTGGACCGCCGCGATGAGCAGCCCCACCAGGGTGTTGAACCCCCTCAGATCGATCTCCGCCAGCACGATGTTGAGCAGCGTCAGACCGATCAGCGCACCGCCAGCCAGCAGGTAGGTAGAGGTCGGAACGATCTCTTCAGGCATGCAAACCGAACAAGTAGAGCAAGGGCAGAAGGAACAGCCAGATCATATCGATGAAGTGCCAGTACAGTCCGATCATCTCGACGGGTATGTGTTTTTCACGAAGAAAATGCCCACGCGCCGCCAGAAACGCGGCGACCGCGACGATGGCCACACCGATCGTCAAGTGGACCGAGTGGAGTCCAGTCAAAGCGAAGTAGGCAAAGAAGAACAACTGCACCTGGCTGGCGTTCGGGCCAGCGTACGTCCAGTTGAGCCCAGGCACCGTGCCATCGACGAAGTGTTTGTAGTATTCGGCGCCTTTGACGAGCATGAATAGCGCGCCCAGCACGGCGGTCACGATGAGAAAACGTGTCAATTCCCGCTCGTGTCCGAGCTGTGCGCTGCGGACCGCGAGCACCATGGTGATGCTGCTCAGAATCAGGATGA
>JAFAPL010000769.1 GCA_019247135.1 Chloroflexota bacterium
CCGCACGCACCCAGAGGTGCGGCGTGGGAACGCGCGCTGGACTACTGGCGTACATTGCCGACCGATCGCGGCGCATCATACGACCGCATTGTCGAGATCGACGCCGCGTCTCTGGTGCCGCACGTCACGTGGGGCACGAACCCGGGCATGGTCGCGCCGGTCACGGGCAGCGTTCCTGATCCATCTGAGAGCGCGTCCGATGCGGACCGCCGCTCGGTCGAACGTGCGCTCGAGTACATGGATCTGAAGCCGTTGATGCCCATTCAAGACATATCCCTCGACCGCGTGTTCATCGGTTCATGCACCAATGCGCGCCTGGAAGACCTCCGCGCGGCGGCCCAGGTGGTCCAGGGCAAGCGGGTTCATCCGCGGGTGCGGGCGATGGTCGTTCCCGGCTCACATCAGGTGAAGGTCGCCGCCGAGCGCGAAGGCCTCGACCGACTGTTTACGGCGGCCGGATTCGAGTGGCGCGAGGCGGGCTGCAGCATGTGCCTGGGGATGAATCCTGACATCCTGCAACCGGGCGAGCGGTGCGCCAGTACCTCGAATCGGAATTTCGAGGGCCGCCAGGGAAAGGGCGGTCGGACGCACCTCGTCAGTCCGCCGATGGCCGCGGCCGCCGCGATCGCAGGTCACTTCGTCGATATCCGCGAGTGGCAGTAACGCCGATGGCTGATTGCTGAGAACCGACATGGAAGCATTTACACGTCATACTGGACTGGTCGCGCCGCTCGATCGCGTGGACGTCGACACCGACCAGATCATTCCGAAGCAGTTTCTCAAGAGCATTGCGCGCACGGGTTTCGAACAGGGCTTGTTCTTCGACTGGCGTTTTCGCCCCGACGGTACGCCTGTCGAAGATTTCGTGTTGAACAAGCCCCAGTATCACGGCGCCTCGATCTTGGTCTCGGGCCGTAACTTCGGCTCGGGCTCGTCACGCGAACACGCACCATGGGCCTTGCAGCAGTTCGGCTTCCACGCGGTGATCGCGCCGAGCTTCGGCGACATCTTCCGCAACAACTCGTACCAGAATGGGCTGCTGCCGGTGGTCCTACCCGAAAACGTCGTGCAGCAACTCCTCCAGCGCGCCGAATCGGAACCCGGCTACAAGCTGACCATTGATCTGGAACAACAGACCGTTTCGGACGACCGCGATACCCTCGCGTCGTTTGACATTGACCCGGCCGTCAAACACCGCCTGCTGAACGGGCTGGACGACATCGGCCTGACGCTCCAGCACGTCGACGACATCTCGAGGTACGAAGCGAACCGGGCGGAGTTTCTCCCGCGCACGGAGGCAGTGCCCGCATGAAGCGCCTGCTGCTGGTGGCACTCGCGGCCGGCGGGGCGCTTCTGTGGTGGCGCAGCCGCGCGGCGCCGAACGAGGACGCTGGGGCGTTTTCTGCCACGCCTGACGTGCCCGCGGAACCGCCCAAGCTTGGCGGCGAGGTTGACGTGGAGTTGCTGGCCATCCTCGCGTGTCCCCTGGATAAGCAACCCGTCAGCCGACAGGGCAACTACCTGGTCTGCCAGCAGTGCCAGCGGCACTACCCCATCCGCGAGGGCATCCCAGTGATGCTGATCGACGAGGCGCTCACGCCCGAGCAAGCGGCCGCTAACCCAAACTGAATCACCAGCACACCCGGCGGTACTCCCTCCGGAGTTCGACCCACTCCCCCAACCCCCTCTCCCTGGCCAGGGAGAGGGGGCGAAGGGGGTGAGGGTTGACCCCCAAGTAGCAGCATTTCTCCGCGCGGAAACTAGGCGTTCTGCGCGTCGAGGGCTTGCGCTTCGGG
The DNA here is from genome assembly GCA_019247135.1 of Chloroflexota bacterium. The sequence continues at coordinate 1,797 of JAFAPL010000769.1, forward strand.
CGGCTCTTCGGACTGCAGCACGATCCGCTGGAAGACTTCGGCGTACTCGAACTCGAGTGCGTGGCGTTTGGCTGTCTCAGAGCCCCACTTCAGCATCTCGGTGCGCAAGCCGCCACTTGCCGCCCATTCCCCGATCTGGCTCGCATGCGCGGCGAGCGCATCGATCTTCTGGTCGATCGTGTCGGTGATATCGACCCAGTGGTTCACGTCGTTCGCCCCGGTGAAGAACAACCAGACCTCGCGGACCTTGTGGGGCTGAAGCCCCTCGGCAAGCAGATCGGGGTGTGCCTTCGGGTTCCCGGCGGCTGGAAAAGCAGCGTCGACCGCCGCCTGTCCCGCGGCGCGGTGATCGGGGTGATTCAGGTACGTGCCGTCCTCGTCCACCAGCATGCGCGGGTCCTGGCAGACAATGACGTCAGCGCGAAGCGCGCGAATGCAGCGCACGATCGCCTTGCGCAGAGCGAGGCTCGGTTCGAGCTCGCCGTCGGGAAAATCGAGGAACTGGACGCTGGCCAGGCCGAGAATCCGACCCGCCTCGCGCTGCTCGGTCTCGCGTGTCTCGACGAGGATCTCGGGAAGCACAGACTGGTCGTCACTCCCGGCTTCGCCGCGCGTGCAGAGCAGATAGTGCACGGCATGGCCGTCGCGAGCGAGCTTGGCGGCGGTGCCCGCGACGCCGAAGTCCGCGTCGTCCGGGTGCGCCGCAACAACCAGATAGGTGGCCATGCGCGCAGAGCATACCGTTGGGCGGCCCCGCGGCTGCGCCGTTTCGCCAGCGAACGAATCGCTCAGCGGTAGATCGCGCTGGCGAACGTCACGCTCGAGCTGCCGTCAGTATCGACCCACTGCGTGTAGCGCAGCAGGTCACCCCGGCGCTGCTGGGCCTGCATCAATGCTGTCAACACGTAGATCGGCGTGAAGCCGCAGATCCGCCGCGCGTCATCGTCGCGCATGACATGCGCGTAATACGCGTCGGCGTCGGGCTGTAGCGCCAGGCGCAGCAACTCGTGATCGGCCACATTGATGTCCTGCATATGCGCCGCGTCGACACGCCATGCATCACCAAAGCGTGGCCCGACGTGCGCGAGATCGACCGCCGCGACCAGCGTGACCCGGCGTCGCTCTGACGCGAGCGTCTCGAGCAACGCGTCCACGAAACGAGCCACGAGCGGCACCTCGCGCGGCGTTCCCCGCGGCGGCACCATGCCGTGCAGCGAGTCGCACAGGATTGGGACCATGGGCGCCGCGCCCTCTCCTGCCACTCCGAGTGAGCGCAAATACACCGCCTGAAACTCGATGGAATGCTCGCCCGCGTGAGAAAACTCGCCTTCGAACAGGTCGAAGCCGCAAGCGCGGCCCAGACGGTCCAGAAACGCGGCATCCGAGGGCACCGCGCCCAGCGGCGTGTCGTAGGGCTTCTTCGTCGCCGCAAAGTGGCCCTTCACGGGTGTGTGACACGTCCCGAGCACGACGTACAGCTCCGCGGGCTCGGCCTCCGCGACTTCTTTGTACGCCCAGCTATATGTCGGCGCTCCACGATGCAGGTCCACGTGGGGCGCGATGATCGCCCGCGGCGTGGGCGTTCCAGGCTGACGCGGACGCGGCAGCTCGCCAGGGCCGACCGCGTCCAGGTAGCCCTTCGCGAGCATCCGCGCTAGCTCGGTGGCGCCAGCTGGGTACGCTCCCGCGGCGTGGACGGCCTGCCGCACGGGAGCCGCCCGAAAACGTGCCACCCGCTCCGAACCGTACTTCTCCGCGCGTGCACCCTCCAGAAAGCCCGCCTGATCGAGCCGTTCGAGAAAGCTCCGAAGTTGTGTCGGGCCGATCATTGACCCGCGCAGTGTCAACGCCTTCGTCAGCTCGGGCAGGTTGCGTTGTCCGTCCAGCAGCATCAAGACTTGCGCGGCGCCGTCCGAAACGACGATCGGCCGGATCGACGGATCCGACGGATCACGCAGTACGAGCATGCGCTGGCCAGCGTCATTGACGGGAAAGATCTCGACCGGCCGCAAGCGCGGCCGGTCAGCAAGTGGGAAGGCTTCGGCCACCCCTATGGTTCCGCGACAGCGACGGGCATGCGCCTTTCGACCTCTTCTTCGGTCGTCTCCGGTTGCCGCCACGGTCGGACGAGCAGCGCCGAGAGCACGTAGAAGGCGATCACGATCAGCAGCAAATGCCGATAGCCGATCAGCAACGACGTGTACTCGAGCATGCCTCCCACCATGATGCCAATCAGGTTGGACGCGAACGCCACGTCAGCACGCGGTCCCGTGCCTTTGAACGAGCCCGCGAACACGAGGTTGGCCAGGAATACCGGCAGGAACGCGACGACACTTGCCAGCCCGTACCGCAGCGGCAGCATTCCGATCGACAGAAATGCATCCTGCGGCACCACGTAGACGAGCACCAGGGCCGCTAAGAGTGCGCCGTACAGCGGCCGTGATGGCCGAACGGGGAAGCGTGCCGACAGGAACACCGCCAGCAGGACGCTGCACAGGATCGCGAAGAAGACCAGCGAGTTCACCAGCCAGGTCGAGCCAAACAGGAGAGAGAACGTGACCAGGCTGCGTGTTTCTAGAAGAGAGAATGCAGCGCCCAGGAAGAACATGTGACCCGAGAAGCCTTTTCGGGCGCTCGCTGGAGCAAGGCCAAAGATCATGCCCAGCGCAATCACACCCACCATGGCGAGTCCAGCGATATAGACACCGGGCAGCGCTGGATTACGTAAGTACATCAACGGCCACTCGTCGGTCGCTGGCGTTGGAGGGCTCGGGTCGACATCGCCGGCCGAGTTATCGCGCGCAAGGATGCCGGACCCCACCTGCGGCAACAGGATCGCGTTCGGATCCTCGTTGACCTGCGGCGTCGGCGCGCGAACCTCCTGATACGGCTGAGCTAGCTCCGGCCGCTGCGTGAGCAACGTCTGCAAACGCGGGCCCGCCACCAGGACGCCAGCGCGGCCCCACCCGCCGTAGCTGATGGCGTAGGGCGGCTGATCGAACGCAGTCTGGAGCATGCCCGCCAACTTCCGCAGGAGCCAGTCTTCGCGATAGTAGTTGTAGAGAACAACCGCACCATCAGGCGTCAGGTGGTCTCGCGCTTCCTGAAAGGACTGTTCGGTGAACAGGAAGCTCTCCAGACGCAGGCTGGAGAACTGCGACGTCAGTGTCAACGAGTCGGGGAGGGCGAAGATGATCAGGTCGTACTTGTCCGTGCTCTTGCGTATGAACGACCGCCCGTCGTCGATGTGGACGGTGACGCGCGGGTCCGAGAAAGGCTGCTCCGGATGAAACTGCGCGCCCAGGCGCGCGATCACCGGGTCGATCTCGACCGCGTCGATGTGCTTGACGTCGCCGTACTTCAAGCCGATCGCCGTATCCGAACCACTGCCCGCGCCGATGATCAGGACGTGCTGGAACTGGCCTGATCCAAATAGCTCGTAGGGCGAGCGATAAAAAGGCTCCTTCCTGTCTGATGGGAGCATCGCCTGGTGGCCGCTCTCGTTGACGTTCAACGCCCAGCCGTAACCGTCGTCTGTCGGCGTGAGCCCGATCTTGTAGTACGGCGACCACCAGTAGGGATTGCCGATGCTCCAGGCGATCGCCGCGGCGACCAGGAGTGGAGCGATCATCACGACTCTGTCGAGCCAGCGTGGCCCGGACAACAGCAGCACGATCACCACCAGGCCGAAGAACCACACGGCCGGCGGCTGCTCGAACCAGGACAGGGCAAAGAACGCCGCGATGCCCGCCAGACTGCCGACGATGTCCATGCCGTACGCGCGCAGCGGCGGGGTCACCTGTCCGAGCAGCACACCCAGAGGGCGGCCGATGCAGACGAACAGCAGGCTGACCAGCAAGAAAGCGGCGGGCAGGACGAGCGCGTTTTCGGGCGGCGCGCTGCCACTCTCGCCAGCGCCGTAATACAGGACGCCCGCGGAGCCGATCTTCAACTCAAACCGCGTGAGGGCGATCAGGATCGCGGCGAACAGGAATACGAGCGAGAAGGTCTTCGGTCCGAGCGGCAGGCGTCGGCTGCTGCGCACCGACAGGATGCCCACACCGAGGCCAAGAAACGATGCCAGCAAGATGAAGTTGGTGAAGTAGGACAGGAACCGGACGTGCGCGGGCATCCAGCGGATGCACAGCAGCTCGGCGTACAGGCCGAGAAAGCTCGTCATGAACAGCTGCACGTCAGGACGCTTGACGAACGCGCCCGGCCAGGCAGGTCGCGCGACAACGGCCCGTGCGGCGCTCACTGGCTCGACCTCAACATCCCGCTCAAAACATCCGGGTGATTGGTTGCGACGGCGTCCACGCCTGCGTCGACGAGGTTGCGCAGCTCGTTGGGGTCAGACGTTGACCAGGTGGCGAAAAAGAGCCCCGCGTCGTGCGCGAGCCGCGTGTCTTCGGCGGTCACGTAGTGGTGATGCGGCAGGATTGCCTCCGCATCCGCCACTCTCGCCAGCGACAGGCCGCCATCGGCAGGTCGTGCGCCGTACAGCACGCCAGTAACGATGCGCGAATCGAGCTCATGCACGCGCTTGACCGCACGATGATCGAAA
>JAFAPL010000840.1 GCA_019247135.1 Chloroflexota bacterium
CGACCGAGAAAGTCGGTCACGTCGGGGGCATCGCCCCAGTACTGGCGTCGCTCAGGCAGTGCCGAAGCCCTGGGTGCGCCCGTGCGTCGAGGCCGACCACCCAGCAGTGTCGCGAACCACGCCGCGTCGAAGGTGACTTTCAGGCGATCTGATTCCTCATCGACTGCACTCCACAAGGCCGCCGCCTCCACTTGCTCGAGGCCGTTGGTGAATGCGCCGTTCTTCAGGAACAGACGTATCAAACCCTGCAAATTGCGCGCGTTTGGATGGCTTCCACCTGCCTCCCACAGTTGCACCGAGCGCACGTGGACGTGAATTCGATCGGCAATCTCGCGCTGACTCAGGCCAGTGCGCCCCCGAAAGCGGAGCAGCATCCCTGAAAATCGCTCGCCAAATGCGGCTGTCATCGAACGAATTCCCCGTGGTCTCCCATCGGGCAGCGAAACCAGGTGTTCGCGGCTAAGCTCTCACTGCCACCGCCCGCGCAATAGCCACGCCGGCCAGTACTCCGAGCGCGATCGAGACGATCGTGAATGCCGCCCTGCCGAGATCGAACAGTGCAACGGCCGCTTCGTTGCCGACCAGGTCGGCCAACCCGACCACCGCCAGCACACCCGGGACCAGCAGCCAGAACGCGGGCAGGAACAGAACGAGAAATGGCGGCGCCGCGGACAACCGGTCCAACCAGAACGCAACCATGGTCATGGTCAATGCCCCGACGAACCCGCCGAAGTAACCGCCCAGGAAGTCGTTCCCGAGTGTCTCACCCGCCCAGGCCACGTATACGATCACGCACAGCCACGGCAACGAACCACGTGGACCGACGAAGTGGTAGTAGATGCCAATCGCGAACACGAGTGGCCCCAGCACCGGCCCCCACCACCCGATCAGGTTGTCCGAACGCTGCGCGAAAGCCAATTCGGGCGGGATGCCAACCAGCGCCTGGCCCGCGAGAATGCCGAACACGATCAACACCACCTGCGTCGAGCCAGCTACGAGCCGCGTCGCGCCAGCGATTGGGTGGCGGTCGGCGAGCTCGACCATTGCGGTCGTCAATGTCCCGCCCGGAAGAAACGTGATCAGCGGGGGAATCAACAGCAGCAACGGCGCCACGACCTGGCCGGCTTTCGTTGCCTCGAACACGACCACGGCCACCAGCCCGGATCCAAGAGCGGGCAGCAACACATCCAGCGCGGACCACTGATCGCCAAGTTCGGTCAGCAGTCCCACCATTAGGCCCAGCCCGGCGCAATACAGCAACGCCGAGGGTCGAGGCGTAATGATCAGCCCCAGGCCGACCGAGAGGATGATGTGTCCAAGGACGCGTACCACTGACCCGAAGCGCGCCGGGGCGGTCCACATCGCCGCCAGCCGATCCAGGCCCGCCTGTGCTGACAGACGACCCTGCCGCGCCTGGTCGACCACCTCGAACAACGCACCCACCTGGTCCAGGCGCAGGTCGTCGTCCACCTCAGTGCCGGCCATATCAATGCTCCGCGTCAGGTCCTGTTGCGCGCGCACGAGGACCATCGTTGGCAGCACGGAGATGCCAACCGCCGCCATGCCGTACGCGTCGGCCACGTCCCTCAGCGTGCGCTCGGTTGAACTGACGGGATCACCCGCGTTGGCCAGCGCGTGGCCCAGTTGCGTCAGGAACTGGACTTGCAGTGCCGACTCCGACGCGCTAACGCCATGCTCAACTTGAAGCGGCGTCTCAGTCGAGGCGGCCGGATCAGTCGGCGAGCGCACGTGGGACAGACTTCACCCCGCGAGGATCTTGTCTTTCTGAGCGGCGAACTCCTCCTCCGTGAGGATGCCCTGTGCGCGCAGTTCGCCGAGCTGTTGAAGCTGCGCCAGCTTGCTGCTCATGTCCGCCGGTGGCGCGGGTTGCGCGGGTGGCGCCGGTGGCGGTGGCACCGAGGGCCGCGGCGGAGCCGCCGCCTGGTTGTCTTGTTGCTGAGCCTGCTCCGCCCAACGTCCGTGCTGGCGTTTTGACACCCGGTTGGAAACGCTGGTTGCGGTGCCTGCGACGAGCGCAGTGCGTGCCATCGTGCGAGCCATCCTCGGCATGTGATCGATCTCCCGGTCTTACTCATTTTGCGCGTTCTGCGCACGTCCCTAACGGGGCGACAAAGTCAAAGCTTGGCGTCGAGCTCGTCGAGTGCGGCGAGCACGCTATCGACTGGAATGCGCTCGCTATCGAGAACCCGCGCGCCCGCGTAACGGAGCCCGGTCAGCAGAGGTTCCGCCCAACGGTTCTCGTAAATCACCAGCGCAGCCAGGCTGCCCGCAGCCATCATTTGGGCCACAGCATCGATGTCTTCGTCTCCGAGCAGACCGGACCGCGCTCCATCGAAATCCACGAGCCGCGGTTCTCCGTGTTTTTCGACGTCGGCCAGGTCGACCTGGGTGACCTGGCCATCCGGCTCCTTCCGGAGAACGACCAGATCCAGGACCCGTATCAGTCCGCGATCGACGACATCGACGAATCCGGGCAGGCTGTCGGCCGCGGCGGTCCGATCCGGGAATTCGAGAACCAGCAGATCGACGGGGCCGAGGTCTTCGGAGTCGCGCTGCACCTCGGGCACGCGAGATTGCGTCGCGATGCTGGACACTGGCGTTGCTGAGCTCATCTGGTTGAGCCCTCCTCGTTCGTTTCGCGTTCTCTGCAGCTTGGACGCCAGTCCAAACAGGCGCCTGGGTTTGGCTGCGGGTTTCTCTCCGTCGTACCTGCGGCTACCTGCGCTTCCCACGTGCTGTATGTCACCCAATGACCGCGGCACTCTGCTCCGGCTGCGAGCCGTCGCGCGTTTGGGTTGGGACCAGGGATGCCGCCTCCAGCTGGATGAGCCGCTCCCGCCTCAGTTCGTCCACGATCACCGCGGCGGCGGCCGCCAGCGGAATTGCGAACAGCGCTCCAGCCAACCCGAGCAGCTCGTTGCCGACGAGCAGCGCGAGGAGCACGACCAGTGGGTTCAGCTTGACCGCGTGGCCCATGACGCGCGGCACGAGGATGTTGTTCTCGACCTGACTGAAAAGGAACGTAAAGATGGTTGCGATGATGCCGGTGCTTGGTCCGCCGACGAAACCGAGTGCGATCGACGGCGCGGCGGCAACGAAAGGGCCGATGCCCGGTATGAGCTCGGCAACCGCCCACACGACGCCCAGCAACGCTGCACCAGGTACGCCAAGCAGCGCGAATCCAATCCCCGCGGCGACGCCGACGATCAGACACAACGTCAGCTCGCCCACGACCCAGTGGCCGAGCCGCAGCGAGATATCGGTGAGCACCCGCCGCGCCTGCGCCTGACGGTCTCGGGGTAGGAACACGAGCAGGTAGTCGCGCATGGTGGCTCCATCCACGGTCAAGTAGAGCGCCATGAACAGCACGAACAACACGTTCAGCGCTCCGCCGAACAGCGCCAACAGCACGGTCGCTACGTTGAGGACCTGGCGCAGGACACCGGTCGCCCACCCGGTCAGACCGCTTACTCCGCCCAGCAGGTCGAACAAGTTCAGCTGCGCCAGCAGAGGCGAGCGCCGACTCAGCCCGGCGTACCAGTCCTGAACCGCTAACGCGAACGCGGGCACGCGCTCGAGCAGCAGCCCGCCCTGCACGAGCACAACCTGCAGCAAGATCGTGCCCAGGACGAGAACAACCAGCCCCACGATCGCGTAGATGAGCGCTACGACGAGCCCCTTGGGCGGGCGGCGGTTCCCCAACCAGGGCTGCGGTACGTCAGTGGAGCGCCTGACGACGGGCGCCATACCGGCCGCCACAATTGCCGCCGCGAACAACTGCAGGAGGACCCACTTCAACTGCAGGCCGAGCAATGCCAGCCCGACCAGCAGGGCAAGCACGAATGCTCCGCGATACACGCCTGCTGTCATCTATGAACATAGCGTGACACGCCCGGCAACATTACACTTGGGCATACCTGCGCGTATCTAGCCGCAGGTAGGTCGCCGGGGATGCACAGCTAAACACAGGCACGCGCTCCGGCCCGCGTCGACACTTGAGGGCGGCTCCTCTTCTATGTCGCACCTTCTCGTCCCCGCCCTGGCACATGAGGACATGCGCCTGGCCATCACCGACCTCTATCTGTTCCGAGGACAGACGGGGACGGTGTTCGTGATGAATGTCAATAGCTCGGCTGCCGATCTGACCGGGCAGAGTGAGGCGGGCGCGGCGCCCAGTTTCCACCCAGCGGCGCATTACCAGTTTCATATTGACGTCGACGGCGACGCCCTGGAAGAACTGGTGTTCCGGATCACCTTCGGCCCGTCGCACGGAGCTTCCTCCCAGCCGATCGAAGTCCACGTCCTGGTGGGCCCCGACGCGCGCCACCACGCCGCGGGCGGCACGCTGCTCGCCTGGGGCAGCACCGAGCGGGTCCTGGCTGGCCGCGACGGTATACGCGTCTGGGCGGGGTGTGCGGCCGAGCCGTTCTACGTCGAGCCGACGGTCCTGGAGGCGATTCGCCGCGCTGTCCGCCTGGGGCGGGCGGTTGATCTCCACGCCTGGGACCGAGGGCACCC
>JAFAPL010000842.1 GCA_019247135.1 Chloroflexota bacterium
AGGACGTCGAACGCGCGTACGCTTCCCCGGATCCAGAACAGGCGCTCAGCGTGCTGAGAAAGTACGACGTGCAGTGGGTCTATGTCGGTGGGCTGGAGCGCGCGTATTATCCCGCGGTCGGGCTGGATAAATTGCGGGACATGCCAGAGCTGCACCTCGTTTACGATGCTGACGGCGTGCAGATCTACCAGGTGGTGCAACCATAGCTCGGCTTTTGCAGCTCGCGGTGGGCTGCGCGATCAGCGCGCTCGCCGTGTACTACCTGCTGCGCCAGGTGGCGCTCGATCAACTCGGCCAGGTGCTGACGCACTCGCAGCCGCTCGCGATTGCGCTGCTCGTGTTGACCGTCATGGGCTCGCTCATCACACGCGCTGCGCGATGGCAGGTGTACTTCCTGCCGCACCATCGCGTTCCATTCGGCCCCGCGTTCGGCACGCTCTCGATCAGCTACATGGCCAGCACGTTTCTTCCATTTCGGGCGGGTGAGCTGATCCGGGCACTGTTCCTCGGGCAGCGGCAGAACCTCGCCGTGCCGCGGGTCGTCGGCACGATCGTGTTGGAAAAGCTATTCGACTTTCTCGCAATCGGGGTCATGTTGCTGGCGCTGGTTCTGCTCACGCCGCTGCCCAGCGCAGCGCTGGCGGCGGGCATCTCGATCGCAAGCGTGATTCTGCTTGGCTTTGGTTTTGTGGTGGCGCTGGCGATCTGGCGCGCGCCGACCCTCGCGCTAGTCGAACGCCTCGAACGCGTGCTGCCGTTCAGCCTCGGGCCACGATTGAAACTCAGCCTGTCGGTGCGCCAGTTTGCGCAGGGCACGGACTCCTTGCGAGAAGGCGGCCTGTGGGTGCAGTTGTTGTTCTGGACGACGCTCACCTGGATTTTTTCGGTCGCCAGTGGCTGGGCGGGCACTCAAGCCGTAGGCATCAACGCTGGATTGCCCGTGCTGCTGTTTTTGACCGTCATCACGAGCACCGGCCAGGCCGTGCCGTCCAGCCCTGGCTACGTGGGGGTCTACCACGCCGCCGCGACGTTCGCATTGACCTCATTTGGCTTTGATCCCGCGCTGGCGCTCGGGAGCGCGATCTTGACCCACGCGTTCTCGTACGGCTCGCTCGTCATCGTCGGGCTGCTCGCGCTCTGGACCGGCGGCTACACCTTGAGCGACCTCCTGGTCGGCGTGCGCCGACCCGCTGCCGCAACGTCGAGCTAGCGGATGCGCGAAGCGCTGACCTGGTACGTGATGGTCCAGGTCGCGGCCATCGCCGTCTGGCCCGTCGCGGCGCGAGCGTTGCCAATGCTGGAGGACCGTGGTTGGGCAGTCGCGAAAACCGCTGGCCTGCTGTGCCTTGCCTGGCTGGTCTGGTTCGTCTGCATGTTCGCGGCGGTGCCGTTCACGCAAGCCACGCTGGTCATTGCGCTCGTCGTGATCGGCTCGGCGGCGTGGCTCACGCTTGCCAGGGCTGATGCGCTCGAGGAATCACTGGCGTGGTTGCGCGACAAGGCTCGGCTAGTGATGACGTTCGAGGCGCTGTTCGTGTGCGCGTTCGTTCTGTTCGCCGTGCTGCGCGCGCACGACCCCGAGATCCAGGGCACCGAAAAGCCGATGGACATGGCGTTTCTGAATGCCTTCATCAGCGCGCAGCGCCTGCCGACACAAGACACGTGGCTGTCCGGATTCGGCGTTCCCTACTACTACTTCGGCTACTTTGTCCTGGCCTCTGTCGCCAAACTGACCGGCACACCGGCCGGCGTGGCCTACAACCTGGCCGCGGCGACCATCCCGGCGCTGACGTTTGTCGGCCTGTCGTCGCTGGCGTGGACGCTGGCGCGTGCCGCGGGCGTGCGGCCCGCGTGGGCGGCAACGGGGGCCGCGCTGGCAACGGCCTTCGCGCTGCTGTGTGGCAACGCATCCACGTTCCTGGAGTGGCTCGTGTCGCGCGGTTGGCTCGCCGCATCGGCCGGCCCAACGTTGGGCATCAATCACTTCGCCGACGGCGTACAGCAGGGTGTCTGGCCGCCTGCTAACGGCTTCTGGTGGTTCTTCGCCTCTCGGATCATCCCGAACGTCCAGCCGGACGGGATCAACGAGTTCCCGTTCTTTTCCGCGTTGCTCAGCGACCTGCATCCGCACTTCGTCGCGCTGCCGTTCGAAATGCTGGTGGTCTCGATCGGCGTCGTCCACGTGCTCAGTCGCGGGGCGAGCCTCCGCTCGATCTGGACACAGGGACTCGCCGCCGTGTCACTGGGCGCCTTGCTGATCATGAACACGTGGGACATCGCGCCGTTCTGGCTGCTGTACATCGGGTTGGGATTGATGGGCGCGCTGCATTGCGAGTGGCGCTGGCGGTGGTTGACGGCCGTGGCCACGCCGTTCGTCGGCATGCTTCTCTACGCGCCCTATTTCGTCGGCTACAGCGGTCCGCCACTCGGCCTCGGCGTCGTCCCGGACGCGATGCGCACGTCCTTGGCGTCTATGCTCGTGCTCTTTGCTTGGGCCATCGTCGCGCTGGGCGCGCTCGGGCTCTGGATGCGCTGGTGCATCGGCGACCGTCGGGGATGGGCCTTGAGTGGAATCGGGGCTGTCGCGGGAGGGGCCCTGGCGCTCATCGGTGAACCGACTGTTGGCCTGCTCGTGGCCGTCGTCGGCGTATTGCTGCCGTGGCCGGGCGTCTTCGACCGGTTCATGCCTTCGGCGGCCGCAACGGTCGCGATTGGTGGCTTTGCGGCAGTGATGCTGCTGGGTGTCGAGCTGATTTATCTGGACGACGTCTTTCACTCACGCATGAACACCGTCTTCAAGTTTCACGAGAACGCGTGGTTGCTCGCGGGCCTTGCGGGCGGAGTGGGCGTGGGGCTGATCGGCCACTTCACGCGCCGGGCGCGCTGGCTGGTGCTGTTCCTTGCTGGCGCGTTGTGTGCGTTCGGCCTGGTGTACCCCGTCTCGGCGATCGCAACGCGCCTCGCGCAACGACCCGCGTATGGGTTGACCCTGGACGGCCTGCAATGGCTGAGCGCGGACGACCGCGCCGCGGTGCGCTGGCTCTCCCAGCAGCCTGGTCGCGTTGTCATCGCGTCAGGGGTGCCGCAAGGCGGAGGCGAGTACAACCCGATGGCCGGCGGCATGGCCACGTATTCGGGGTCCGCGACCGTGATCGGCTGGGTTGGACACGAGGTGCAATGGCGTGGACCATTGCCCGTGCTGTCGCTGCGGCAGGACGACATGACGCGTTTGTATCGTGACGGTTCGCCCGAAGAGATTCGCGCGATCCTGGATCGGTATTCGGTGCAGTTCGTCGTGGTGGGCGACCTGGAGCGACAGGCGTACGGCAACGAGGTGGATAGTCGCTTTCAGTCCCTGTTGCCAGTGGCGTTTCGCAGCGGAAGCATCACGATCTTCCGCGCGCGCTAGGCGCCTCGTAACATTTGTTCGGGCGACGGCAAAGCTTCGGCTATACTCGCGTTCGAGACTCGGAGGTCGAGCCAAGCTATGGTCCAGGTGGGGCCTCGCGCCGCCACGCCCGTCGCGCCCACGCAACCCAAGGCCCCGCCGGTAGCGCCCGATCAGGTCGCGCCTGAGCAGGCGGCAGAGTTAGAAGCGCCAGAGCGCCGCCGCTACTCGCTCGAGATCCCTATTGATCCCGAGTACTTGCCCTTCCTCGGGCTGATGCTCCTCGGCCTGGTGCTGCGCTTCTGGGATCTCGGCGCCAAGGCCTTCCATCACGACGAGAGCCTGCACGCGTTCTACTCGTGGCGGCTGTACGACGGCGAAGGCTACGTGCATGACCCGATGATGCACGGCCCACTCCTGTTCGAGCTGAACGCGCTGGCCTACCTGGTGTTCGGCGCAAGCGACTTCACCGCGCGCCTCGTGCCCGCTCTCTTTGGCGTTGCCATCATCGGCATGCCGTACTTGCTGCGACACGAGCTCGGCCGCGCCGGCGCGATCGCCGCGAGCATGCTGTTCGTCATTTCGCCCGCGTTCCTCTATTTCTCGCGCTTCATCCGCCACGACATTTACGTGGATGCCTTCACGCTGATGATGATCATCGGCGTGTTCCGCTATCTGGCGACAGGCAACCGCAACTGGTTCTACACGGCCTGCGTCTCGGCCGCGTTGTTGTTCGCCACCAAAGAGGACTTCTACATCAGCGGGTTCATCCCGTTTACGTTCCTGCTCGGTTCGTGGTTCCTGCTCAAGGGCGAGCGACGCACTCTGCTTCGCGCACGCGTTCGCGCACTCGGTGTGCGCGCGTGGGTGATCGGCCTGGCAGCGTTCGTCGCCATCAACCTTCTCCTCTACACGACGTTCTTGACGAACTTGCAGGGCATCTGTACCGCCGTTGTGACCCTGCCGCTGCGCGGCTGCGTGGGGTCTCACGGCGCCCTCAACTACTGGCTCGACCAGCAGGACTTCGCACGCGGCGGGCAGCCCTGGTTCTACTACTTCATGCTGCTGCCGCTGTACGAGTTCGTGCCGCTGGTGCTCACGGTCCTGGCGGTCGCGTTCGCGCGGCCGAGGCAGTTCTTCTTCTGGTTCTGCACGTACTGGTTCGTGGCCGCCCTCCTGATCTACAGCTGGGCGGGCGAAAAGATGCCCTGGATGCTGCCGCAGATCACGCTGCCGCTCATACTCCTGGCCGGCCCCATGCTCGGCCAGTGGGCCGACGCAGGTTGGGGCAAGCGTGCACTGAGCAGTCGCGGCCTGGCGGTGGGTGGCCTGGTGCTGCTGGCGATCTTCGGCTTGCTGGCATGGATCGGGCTTGGCGCAGGCCAGATTGGCTCGCCTTTGCAACAGCAGAGCGTGCTCTTGCAGCGACTGGCGCTCGCGGTCCTGATTGCCGCCGTGTGCGGCGGCCTGGCGTTCCTTGCACCGCGTTGGGGTCGTGAGATCGTACTGCCTGGCATCGCGCTTGGCGTATTCGCCGTCCTGGGCGCTGGCTACATTCGGACCGCGCTGCTTGTCACGTACGACCACCCCGACGTCCCGGATGAGCCGCTGATCTATGTTCAGTCCACGCCCGACGTGCCGTTCATCGTGAACCAGATCGACAAGATCGCGGCCCAGACCGGCAAAGGCACCGACATGAACATCCTGCTCGACAACGGATGGGGTGACGGTGATCACGAAGCGGTGTCATGGCCGTTCGAGTGGTACCTGCGCGACTACCACAATCGCCGCTACTACACCAAGACGATCGATCCCAGCGTCAATCTGGCCGATTACCCGGTGCTGCTGGCGCGCGATACGAATATCGACCCCATTCAGAGCAACCTGTCCCAGTACAACTGCCAGACCTACAAGCTCAACGCCTGGTTCCCCGAGGAATACAAGATGTTTGCCTCGGCTGGGCCGGGCATCAGCTTCGGCACGCATCGTCTCGAGGTGCCCTGGCTGCGGTTCGACCTGATGTATCAGACACTCCAGGTGCCCGAGAACCGGCTGAAGCTGTTGAAATTCCTGCTGTATCGACAGCCACCCTCAGACACGGGCGCGCGGGGCATGTTGTTCTGCGTCAACAAGAACATCCCCGTGCTCGGGCCAGCGCCAATCGGCGCGCAGTCAACGTCTGCCGCCCCGTCGCTCGCAGCCGCGGCACCGCAAGCGCCCGCCAGTCGTGATGCCGTGCTTCAAACGCAGGCCGACGGGACCACGATCTATGGTCGCACCGCCGACGGCCAGTCCGTACTCAGCGATCCAAAGAACGTCGCGGTAGCGCCAAATGGCCGTGTCTACGTCGTCGAGGGTCGCGCCGCCCGCGTGACCGCGTTCAACCCTGACGGCACGGTCGCGGCCAGCTGGGGCGGGCCGGGCAACGGGGATGGGCAGTTCCAGGAGCCATGGGGCATCGCGGTGGCGCCTGACGGGAAGGTGTACGTCGCCGACACGTGGAACCACCGGATTCAATACTTCGACCCGAATGGTGCGTTCCTCGGCAAGTGGGGCCAACTGGGGGACGCAAAGGGCTCAGCCGCCGATCAACCTGGCGTCTTCTGGGGACCGCGCTCGATCCAGATCAGCTCATCGGGCGAGGTCTTCGTGACCGATACAGGCAACAAGCGGATTCAGGTGTTCTCGCTCGATGGCAATTTCCTCAGGATGTTCGGCGGGGCGGGTACTGCACCTGGTCAATTCAACGAGCAAGTCGGACTGGCCCTGGACTCACAGGGCAACGTGTGGGTCGCCGATACGTGGAACAACCGCGTTCAAAAACTCAGTCCTGAAGGCCAACCGCTGGCCCAATTCAGCGTGCCCTCCGGCTGGGAGTCCCACAATGTCACGAACAAGCCATACCTGGCGGTAGACAGTCAGGAACACGTGATCGCGAGCTTCCCGGAGCAGAACCAGCTCACCGTGTTCACTGCTGACGGCCAGCAGCTCAAACAGATTCCTCTGGCGGGGAATGGTTCGCCCGTAGGCCTCACTGTCGCACCGGACGGCCGCATTCTGGTGGCCGACGCACGCGGTAACGTGGTCGACGCCGTCCCTGCGCAGTGAGAGCCCATCTCACACGCGCACTCGGGCTCGGGCTCACTGTTATCTTCCTCGTGCTCGCCCTGCAGCGGGTCGACCTGTCGTCGGTGGGGCAAGAGCTTCGGAGCGTCAACTATGTGTGGCTGTTGCCTTCGGCGATGTGCACGCTGGTCGGCTACGTCCTGCGAACGGTGCGCTGGCGCGTCATTCTGAGCGGCAGCGCGCGGGCGCCGGTGCGCACGCTTTTCCCTGTTCTGATGATGGGCTTCGCCACGAACAACCTGCTGCCGGGCCGGCTCGGCGAGTTCTGGCGTGCGTACATGCTCGGCCGCAAACGCAATGTCTCCAAGTCCACGGCGCTCGCGTCCGTGGTCGTTGAGCGGGTGTTCGACGGTCTTACGCTGGTCGTGTTGCTCCTTCTCGTCTCACTCGGCATTCAGTTGCCTGGCTGGAGTCGCAACGTCGCGCTTGCCGCCGCACTGATCTTCATCGCCGCAACCGCTGCTACAGCTGTCCTCATCTGGCAGCCGCGGCTGGTGCGCGCCACCGTCAGAATTTTTGTCCGCCCGCAACGAATCAGAGGACTCGTTGAACCGCGCGTCGATGCGTTCATCGCCGGTCTTGCTTCGCTGCGCCATGCGCGCGTGTTGCTGATCGCCGCCGGTCTCTCGGCAACCGTATGGCTGTTCGAACTCGGCTCGTACTTGCTGCTCAGTCGCGGCGTCAATCTGGACCTGCCCCGATCCATCGAGGTCCCAGCCCTAGGTCTGGCGCTCGTGACGATCAACCTCGGCATCATGGTGCCGTCCGGGCCTGGATACGTCGGCACGCAGGAGTTCTTCGGTACGTCGGCGCTCGCCGTGGTGAACGCGAATCCACAGACCGCACTCGTGCTGGTAGCGGTTTCGCACCTGGTTCAGTACGTGGTCGTGACCGGGCTGGGGTTGCTGTTCTTCGCGCGCGAGCAACTGTTTCCGAAGGACATCCGCGCCGTGGCGCTGGTCGAGGAACCCGCGTGAGCCGTCCTGGTTTGCGTTTCTTTCTGCCGTTCGTTATCAGTGCCGTGCTGCTGTTGCTGGTCGTGCGGAGCGTGAGCGGTGAATGGAATGACCTGCTCGCCGCGCTCGCTTCGGCCGACTGGCGACTGCTGGTGCCCGCCGTGGGGCTGTACTTTTGTGGCGCCTGGCTGAGAAGCATGCGCTGGGGCCTGCTCTTGCCAGGCCAGAACCTGCGCACATCGATGCTGTTCCGCGCGCTGGTCATCGGCTTCACGGTCAACAACCTGCTGCCGCTGCGCATGGGCGAAGTCGCTCGAGCGTACCTGCTCGCGCGCTGGCAATCGGTCCCATACGGCGCCACCGTGGCCAGCCTGTTCGTGGAGCGCGTGCTCGATGGGCTGACGCTCGCGCTGCTGTTGCTGGTTGCCGTGCTGCTCGTTCCCTCCGCGCCGAGCTACCTGCTTGTTGCAGGTGCGATCGCGGCTGGAGGCTTCTGCGCTGGCGCAATCGTCCTGGGAATTGCTGGCTGGCGTGCAGACCTGATCCTGCGTTTGACGATCAGGCTGTCGAACGTGCTGCCGGGCCGCCTGGGTCAGATCGCTGTGCGACTGGCGGATGCGTTTCTGAGCGCGCTAGCCCAGGTTCGCGGCCACGCCCGCCTGGGCAAGGCCGTGATTTTGTCGCTGCTGGCCTGGTGCTTCGAGCTGAGCGTCTTCTTCGTGTTGATGGCGGCGTTCGGTCTGGGCGGCTCGCCGCCGCTGGCGTACCTGGTCGGCTCGGCGGCGAACTTCGCGACGCTGGTGCCTTCGTCGCCCGGCTACGTCGGGACCTTTGACGGAGCCCTGATCGGGGTATTGAGAGATACCACGGGTCTGGCTGCCGGCCCCGCCACGGCGTATGCACTGGTCGTGCATGCAACTCTGTTCCTTCCTGTCGTCATTGTCGGTACGCTGCTGCTCTGGCGTTCACACATGAGCTTCGACCAGATCACGCATGCACCCGAGCGCGCCGCGGCTGCGCGGTCCAGCAGCGACTGGCAGCCCGCCGCATAGTCCTGGGACCAGCAACAACAAGAAGAACGACGGCAAGATGGAAGGCTCTGCGCCCGGCATGCTGACGCTGCCAGGCATGGAAGACGCCGCGCTCTCGCCTATCCGGCGTCAGTACCTGGAGCTCAAACGCCGCCGACCTGATGCCATCCTTCTGTTCAGGCTGGGTGACTTCTACGAAACCTTCGAGGAGGACGCCGCGCTCGTCGCGCGTGTCCTCGACATCACCCTGACCTCACGCGAGATGGGGCGTGGTGAACGTCTGCCGATGGCCGGCATCCCCGCGCACGCGGCGGATGCGTACATCGGCCGACTGATCGGGGCCGGGTACGCCGTGGCGATCGCGGAGCAGGTAGGCGTGGTGGGTCGCAACGGGCTGATGCCACGTGAGATCGATCGTGTGTTGACGCCCGGCATGTTGCTCGAAACCGACCTCCTCAGCGGGTCGCGTTCGAACTTTCTCGCGTGCGTCGTCCAGGATAGCGGCGGCTGCGGGCTCGCCTACGTGGACGTCAGCACTGGCGAGCTACGTGTGTCAATCAGTGACTCACTCGAGCTCCTGGCAGCCGAGCTGATCCGCATCGGTCCAGCCGAGTGCCTCATTTCGGAAGAGGCAATCAAACTCGAGCCATATCTGCCACCAGCCACGATCGCGACGAAGCGCAGTCCGGCGCTCTTCGCCGCAACGAGCGCGGCGCGTGCGGTAACTAGATGCTTTGGGGGTGCGCCCGACGCAACTGGACTGCGCGACCATCCTCTGGCCCTGCGCGCTCTCGGTGCACTGCTGAGCTACGTCGAAGAAGCGCGACCAGCGGCGATCGGCACGTTGCGGCAGCCGCGCCTGTACAGCCTGAACGGTGCGATGGTGCTGGACCGCGCGACGCGTCGCAATCTCGATCTACTCGAGGCTGCGGCCGGCAACGGCGGACCAACGCTGCTCGGTGTGCTCGACCGTACGCATACGCCGATGGGCGCCCGCATGCTACGCGCCGTGGTGGGTCAGCCCCTGCTCGACCCGGCAGCGATCAACGCACGCCTGGACGCCGTGGCGCGCCTCGTCGACGATGCGGAAATGCGTTCGCGGCTCGGGGAATCCTTGCGCGGCTTGCCCGACCTGGAACGCCTCGCCGTCCGCGCCGGACAGCACCTCTTGATGCCGCGCGAATGTCTGGCGCTGGCGGCCGGCCTCGAGAGAATTCCGCGGATCCGTCGGGCGCTCGCCGCGGACCTCCCCAGGCTCCTCGAGCAATCCGTGCCTCCCACGGCCTCCGAGGCCGCCGAGGACATTCGGGCCACGATCCGCGAGGGCGCCACGATCTTCGAAGAAGGCGTGATCAGGCCTGGCATCTCCGACGAGCTCGACCAGCACCGCGAAATGGCCGGCGACGCGCGGAAGTGGATCGCCGCGCTCGAGCAGCGCGAACGGGAACGTACGGGCGTTCGCGGCGCGCGCGTTGGCTACAACAAGATCTTCGGCTACTACCTCGAGGTCACCACGGCGCAGTGCGCACAGCCCACTGACTACTACCAGCGTCAGGCGACCGGCGCTGCAACAGTCGGTGACCATCTGGCGCGCCTCGGCTGGACGCGCAAACAGACGCTCTCCAATGCCGAGCGGTTCGTGACGCCTGAGCTCAAGGAGATGGAGTCACGCGTCGCTCGCGCCCACGACGACGCGATGCATCTCGAGCGCGCGCTCTACAACGCGCTGCTCAGGCGACTCGCCGCGCAATGCCAGCCTATGGCCGAGGCGGCCCGATGCGTCGCCTTGCTGGATGTGGTGCTCAGCCTGGCCGATGCGGCGGTCGCGAATCAGTATGTTCGGCCGATCGTCGACGAGGGCGATTGCATCGAGATCATCGAGGGCCGCCATCCCGTCGTCGAGCAGAGCCTCGCACGCGGGCAGTTCGTCGCCAACGACACGCGCCTGAATGCGGACGAGCGCATGATGCTGCTGACCGGCCCGAACATGGCCGGCAAGAGCACGTATCTGCGTCAGGTCGCCTTGATCGTGCTCATGGGGCAGATCGGCAGCTTCGTCCCCGCCCGTTCGGCCCGCATGGGGGCGGTGGATCGCATCTTCACTCGCATCGGGGCGCACGACGAGATCGCTGCCGGTCGTAGCACCTTCATGGTCGAAATGATTGAAGCGGCGACGATCGTGCGCGCCGCCACGGAGCGCAGCCTGGTCGTCCTGGACGAGATTGGTCGCGGCACCAGCACGTTCGACGGCATGGCCATCGCGCAGGCAATTCTCGAAGAGCTGCACGACCCCGAACGGCCGGGCGGAGCGCCGAAGACGATCTTCGCCACGCATTATCACGAGCTGACCGCATTGCGAGACACACTGCCGCACCTGCGCACGTATCGCGTCGACGTGCTCGAGCGCGGCGACGATGTTGTGTTCCTTCACGCCGTCGTCGAGGGTGGCGCCGACCGCTCGTACGGGGTGCACGTTGCTCGATTGGCCGGCGTGCCCGAGCGCGTCACCCGCCGTGCGGCCACACTGCTCCACAGCCTCGAAGCGCAGCAACCCGTCCCCGTGGAAAACGTCGACAGTGCGAGCTGCGACACATGCCGCGAGCTGCGCGCGCTCGACGTCCTGGCCATTACCCCGCTCCAGGCACAGGCAGAGCTGATGCGCTTGCAGCAGCGCGCCAACGAGCGCTGAGCATGCCCCGCATCGCGGTGATGGATCCGCACCTGGCGGCCAAAATCGCCGCCGGCGAAGTCATCGAGCGGCCCGCTTCTGTGGTCAAAGAGCTCGTGGAAAACGCGCTCGACGCGGGTGCCAGGCACATTCGGGTGGAGATCGAAGGCGGCGGCGCCGAGCACATCCTGGTCGCCGACGATGGGTGCGGCATGGCTGCCGACGAGGTCGAGCTCGCGTTTCTCAGACACGCGACCAGCAAGCTGCGTGAAGAGCAAGACCTGAATGCGTTGTCCACGCTCGGCTTTCGCGGCGAAGCGCTGCCCAGCATCGCCGCCGTCGCCGACGTCGCCTGCACCACGCGCACCGCCGACGAGCGTGTTGGCACAGAGGTTCGCATCGAGACCGGTGCGATCGATGTCCGACCGGTCGGTCGCGCACCCGGGACGACGCTGATCGTGGATGGCTTGTTTGCGCGCTTTCCTGCTCGTCGCAAATTTCTGCGCGGCGCCGCTTCCGAGACCGCGGCGTGCGTGCAAACCGTCGGGCCGCTCGCACTCGCCTTTCCAGATGTCCAGTTCGGCGTGTTCGCCGACAACCGCGAGGCGCTTTCCACACCCGGCAATGGCGACTTGCGCAGTGCGGCTGTGGCAGTCCTGGGCGGGGACGTGTCGGAGCACCTGCTCGAGGTGCCAGCTGTGACGATTGAGGAAGGTTCGACACGCGTGGTCGAAGTGGATGGCGTGTGCGCGACGGGCAGCTACCACCGCGCAGGTCGATCCGGCCTCATCGTGCTGGTCAATCGGCGGCCGGTGATCAACCGTGCGCTCACGTTCGCCGTCAGTGAGGCATACGGGTCGTTGATCCCCGTCGGTCGACAACCGGTAGCCGTCGTCCGGGTGCAGGTTCCGCCGAGCGAAGTCGACTTCAACGTCCACCCGGGCAAGCTCGAGGTCAAACTGCTGCGCGAACGCGCCGTCTACGCCGCCATCCAGCGCGCACTACGGGGAGCCCTGAGCGCCGACGAGTGGTCAGTTGCCACCTGGGCAGAGGAGGACGATTCGGGCGCCCTGCTGGACGGCGCGGAACGACTGCGCGACCTGCGCGTGCTCGGTCAGGCCGGCCGCACGTATGTCATCGCCGAGGGCGAAGCCGGTGTGTATCTCGTCGACCAGCACGCGGCTCACGAGCGCGTGCTGCTGGAGGATCTTCGGGGTGCGCTGCACTCGCGCTCCGAACGTCAGCTCTTGCTCGAACCGCTGGTGCTGGAGGTTCCGCCCGGCGCCGTGGCATTGGCCGATCAGGCGGCGGCGGACCTCGATCAGCTTGGCTTTCTCATCGAGCCGTTCGGCCCGAAGCAGCTGTTGGTGCGCGGTGTGCCAGGTGTATTGACAGAACGTTCACCCGAGCGCGTGCTGCAGGAGACGCTCGTGGCGCTGGCAACGAACTCCCACGGTCTGATCGTCGAACAGCACGCCAGTTGGGCCGAGCGACTCGCCGTCGTCCTGGCCTGCAAAACGGCCGTGCGGGCCGGCGACGTTCTCGCCATCCCCGAAATGGAAGCCCTGTTGCGGCGACTCGGCGAGGCACGGCTGTGTCGAACCTGCGCGCACGGGCGCCCGACGGCCATTCTGCTCAGCCACGCGCAGCTCGAGCGAGAATTCGGTCGACGCTGATGCCTCAGTTTCGTGCGATCGAGCTGGAGCGTTCGTCCCGCAAGCCGACCGGGCGGCGCCACGAACTGGACGCGCCCACCCGAGACCTGGCGATCGCCGTGCTCCTGGAACGGCTTGGCGTCTCACCCGAAACTGCTCGCATCGATCCGACGCGCACGCTCTTGGATCTTGGAACCTCGCTGTGGACGATCGTGAGCGTCGCTCCGACGTCAGTCAACGAAAGCGCGGGCCTTCGCCGCGCTGGCGCCAAACATCGCCGCGTGCCCTGAGAACGTGCGCGGATGCCGTGGAGCGTTGGCTGTGCTTTCACTCGCGTGATCAGATGCCGCTACGGAATCGAGTGACTCCGTTCGGCGACATCGTTGCGGTCAGTGGCCGCGGCACGCTCATGGGCAATCGAGGTGTGCTGCACAACGACCGCCGCGAGATCGTTCGCGACTCGCAAGTGCGGCGCTGGATCGCCTGCGCGCTCGAGTTTCGCGGTCGGCATCGTGAGGTGATGC
This sequence comes from Chloroflexota bacterium, assembly GCA_019247135.1. The sequence continues at coordinate 13,349 of JAFAPL010000842.1, forward strand.
CGCCGGGGCGCTGGACGGCGCTGTTTTTCCTCGACGAAGCCGCGGCGTTTGCGGCAGGTCATCGACCCTGCGCCGAGTGCCGCAATGCCGACTACCGCCGCTTTCGAGCCGCGTGGCCGGGCAGCGAACGCTCCATCGACGAGATCGACGCGCGACTGCATGCCGAACGTCGCTCGGGTCCGTGGCAGAAGCGCACATACTCCGCAGAAATGTCCGACCTCCCGGACGGCGCGTACATCGCTCTGGACGGCAAAGCCTGGCTCGTCCACGGCCCTCAGCTTCACGCGTGGTCGCCCGACGCGTACACAACCGTCCGTCCGCGCCCCGCCGGAACCGCGACCGTCCTGACCCCGCCCTCAATCGTCGCACTCTTCCAAAACGGCTACAAGCCCAGAATTCATCCAACTATCACCTAGAGCGCCCGTCACGTGACGCTCTACGTGACGCCTCGTGTGGATGCTGCGAGCAATGCGA
>JAFAPL010000881.1 GCA_019247135.1 Chloroflexota bacterium
TTCGTGCCAGCGATCCGCCATCGCCTCGAGCGCCGGACGAGCCAGCGCGCCTGTCAGCCAGGCCACACTCCGCGGCCGTGTCGCACGCACGCGCGGCGTCCGTCGAAGTAACGCCGTCCACTCGTCGAGCATGCTGCGCAGCATGCCCACCCCGTTCGACAACACAGGAAAGCCGTCGTACACCTCGGCACCAGGCACGTCACGACCCGCGAGCAAGTACAGCTCGTCGCTCGGGTACACAAAACCTGTGTCGAAACGAGCGCGAAACCGGGACTGCCAGCGTTTGCACTGCTCGACCGCGTTGTGAGCTTCGTCGCTTAACGGCCGCCGGATGTTTTTCACTCGCGAAAACCGCGTCAGCCCGACGGGCACCACCGAAACGCTCTGCACCGCCGGATGTAGCGCCCCGAGATCACGGATCGTGCTGTCGAGCACGTCACCGTCGTTGATGCCGGCGCACAGCACGACCTGCGCGTTGACGTGCGCACCCAGCCTTCCGAGCCGTTCCAGCTGTGGCAGGATCGGCGGTGCGTGCCGGTTGTTCAGCAGCCTGGAGCGGACGCGTGGGTCGGTCGCGTGCACCGACACGTTCAAGGGCGACAGCCGCTGATAGCCGATGCGGGCCCAGTCCGCCTCGTGAAGGTTGGTGAGCGTGAGAAAGTTGCCCCACAGAAACGAGTACCGATAGTCATCGTCGAAGACGTAGAGGGTCGAGCGCAGGCCCGCCGGCAGGCCGCGGATGAAACAGAATTCGCAGTGGTTGTTGCACTCGCGAATGCCGCCAGGCACAGGTTCGTCGAAGCTCAACGCGTGCGGCTCGACCGGCGCCACGAGTTCTAGCTCCGTGACGGTGCCGTCGGTCCGCTGAACGCTGAGCCGCCTCGCCGACGGAAGCTCCATCTGGACGTCGATCACGTCACGCGGGACGAGCCCCTCGATCGCCAGCAACGTATCGCCCGGTTGCACGCCAAGCTGCGCCAGCGTTGACCCGGGCTCGACCGCCGCGACGCGCAAGCCGGTTGTCGTGGAGTGAGCGGCTACCTCGAGCATCATTGCCCCGCGCTGGCGCGGCCTCGCGCCCGCGCACGTGCCAGCTCGACGATCTCGTCGATCACAGCATCTGGCGTCCGTCCGTCCGTCTCGATCCCGATCGCGTCCGCCGCGCGTGCCATCGGCGCCACGGCCCGCGACCCATCGCGCCGATCGCGGTGCAGCATGCCCTCGAGCACCGCCGCGTAGTCCTCGCCCGTCTGACGCGATCGCCGTCGCGCGCGCTCCTCGACGCTGGCATTCAGCCAGATTTTGAGTGGCGCGTCGGGCACGATGACGGTGCCAATGTCACGACCCACCATCACCAGTCCCGGCGGACGGATCAGCGCTCGCTGGACTGGCCGCAAAGCGTCGCGAACGGGCGCGTGCGCCGACACCGCCGACACGTGTGCGTTCACCTCCGGCAGTCGCAGCGCGTCGGTGATGTCGGCGCCGTTGCGCGAGACCCCACCTGCCTTATCGATGTCGACGTTCAGATCGTCCACCAGCCGCAGGAGCGCGTGAGCATCATGTGGATCCACGTGCTCTTGCAGCGCGAGCCAGGTCAGCGCCCGATACAGCAGGCCGGTATCGAAATACGTGTAGCCGAGCCGCTCGGCGATGCCGAGACCGACAGTGCTCTTGCCCGACGCCGCGGGGCCATCCAGCGCAATCACGAACGCCTGCATTGAGGCTCGTCAGTCCTCCAGGCCGACCGAGTCGCGGAGCGCCGTTACTTCGCGCGGCTGCAGCGCGCGCGACCGCCCCAGGTCGAGATCGCGCAGCAGTAACGGCCCGATCCGTACGCGACGCAACCGGTTCACGTCGCACCCGATTGCGGCCAGCATGCGCCTGACCTGGCGCTGGCGGCCTTCGGTCAACACTATGCGAACCCAGGCGCCACGATCCGCCGGTCGCAAGACGTTCGCGCGCACCGCCCGAGCGATGCCGTCCTCCAGGTTGACGCCGCGTCGCAGCTGGGTCAGCACGTCGTCATCAAGAGCGTTCGGGCAGCTGACCAGCACGTGATACTCCTTCTCGATACCGTAGCGTGCGTGGGTCAGACGAAACGTGAGTTCGCCGTCGTCGGTCAGTAGCACCAGGCCTTCTGAGTCGATGTCCAGTCGACCGACGGGATAGAGCCGATGCGCGGCGCCGACGAGCTCGACCACGGTTGGCCGATGCTCGGGGTCGTGGGCAGTACTGACCACCCCGAGAGGTTTATTCAGCGCGACGTAGTGATGCACCGTTTCGCTGCGCGGCAGTGGCCTGCCGTCCACCTCGATGCGATCGCGAGCGGGATCGACGTGGGCGCCGAGCTCAGCGACAACGCTGCCGTTGACGCGAACGCGGTGCTCGCGAATCATGCGCTCCGCCGCGCGACGTGAGGCCACGCCCGCGTGGGCGAGGATCTTATGCAGTCGTTCCTTCACCCGCCAAACGCGTCTCGAATGTGCTCGAATCGGCTGACGCCGCCGTCGAGATCGATCTCGATGGCAATCGCGTCGATGCGCCAGTGCCTTTCGTCATGACCGGATTCCACTGCGAATGAAGCCAGTGCACGCTCGATACGGCGCAGCTTCCACCTGGTGATCGCCTCTTCGGGGCTTTCGAGGTTCTCCGCCAGCGACCTGGTCTTGACCTCGACAGCCACAAGATCTTCATCTTGCATGACAACGAGGTCGATCTCGCCTGTTTCCATTCGATAGTTGCGCGCCAGAACCTCTGCGCCTGACTTGACGAGATGGTCCTCGGCGATGCGTTCACCACGCCGACCCAGCTCGAGGTTGTACCTGGTCATGCCAGTGCTGGGGCAACCTCCTGGATGCCCTCGGCGACGATGGCAGCCTCGGTCAGCTCGGCTGGTTTCGTACTCTCGGCAATATCGAGCCGCGCGATCAGGTCGTCCAGGCTGGTCGGCTGCAGCATGAACGCCTTCACGGGCCCATACGCCAGACGGTGGAACGGGGTCAGCCCATGTTCGCGGATGCCCTGCAGGTGACGCCGCGTGGCATAGCCGACGTTCCTTTCCCATCCGTAATGCGGGTAGCGCTCGGCGAGTCGGTACATGAGCCGGTCGCGCGTCACCTTGGCCACGATGGAGGCGCAGGAGATGGCGTATGACAGCGCGTCGCCGTCGACGATGGCCGTGTGCGGCCCGAGCTCGATCTCGCGAATCTCGAGCCCGTCGATCAGGGCGTGGTCGCACGGCTGCACCCGCCGCAAGGCGCGCTGCATCGCC
>JAFAPL010001039.1 GCA_019247135.1 Chloroflexota bacterium
TGGAACAGCCGGCCACGTTTCTTAGCCAGCTAACGCCAGCCAAAGTCCAACACCTTGCGGCCGAGGCGCGCAGCCTGGATGCTGCCGAGGTAAGAAAGATCAGCGCGGCCAAACGCTACACCTTGCTGCTGTGCCTGATGGCTCGCGCGCAGGTCCAGGGCCGAGACGACCTCGCCGAGACCTTCTGCAAGCGCATCGCTCGCATCGAGACGCGCGCGAAAGAGGAACTCGCGCTGATACGAGAGCGGCAGCGGGAATCGACGGAGATGCTGGTCGAGGCTTTCGCCGACGTGCTGGGAGTGCTCGATCGTGATCTGCCGAATGCTGAGGCGGGTAAGCTGGTCAAACGGGCCGTCGCTCGATATGGCGATGTGCGCGAGTTACTCGCCAGCTGCGAAGCGATTGCCGCCTACACCGGCGACAACTACCTGCCACTGATGTGGCGTTTCTATCGGAGTCACCGCAGCACGCTATTTCGCCTGGCCCGCACGCTGCGTCTGAACAGCACGACCCAGGACACCTCGGTCCTCGACGCGCTCGACGTCGTGCTTGCGAATGAGGATCGAACCGGCGATCTGCTTGCGGTCAGCGTCGACCTGAGCTTTGCCTCGGAACAATGGAAGCAAACGATCCTCGTGCAGACCTCAGACGGTCCTCGGTTGGCACGGCGCCACTTCGAGGTCTGCGTCTTCGCCGGATTGGCAGCCACACTCAAATCTGGCGACGTGGCGGTCGAAGGATCGGACGCGTACGCCGACTATCGGCAGCAACTGCTGCCGTGGACAGCCTGCGAGCCACAAGTCCTGGAGTACTGCCACCAGGTCGGCCTGGCGACGAGCGCCGCCGAATTCGTGCAGCAGCTCAAGAGTTGGCTTTCCGAAACCGCAGCGCGCGTTGACGCAGGATTTTCGTCCAACACCGATCTCGCGATCGCCGACAACGGTGAGCCAGTGCTCAAGCGAGGCCCACGCCGCCAGCCATCAGCGTCCGCCGAAGCGCTTGAGGCCTCGCTCCTGGAGCGCATGCCAGAACGCAACATCCTCGACGTGTTGGCGAACGTCGCTCAGTGGACCGGCTGGCCGCGGCACTTTGGGCCGCTTTCCGGCTCCGAACCGAAGCTCGCCGATCCGGTCCAGCGCTACATCCTCACGGTCTTCGCGTACGGCTGCAATCTTGGTCCGACCCAGGCTGCTCGCCACATGCAAGCTCTCGCAACGGCCCACGAATTGTCGTTTACGAACCGGCGCCACGTCAGCGTCGCTCAACTCGAGGCGGCGATCAAGGATCTGGTCAACGCCTATCACCGCTGCGATTTGCCGAAGGTGTGGGGCAGCGGCAGCTCCGCTGCGGCCGATGGCACGAAGTACGAACTGGCAGAGAACAGTCTGCTCGCTGAGTACTCGATTCGGTATGGCGGGTACGGCGGCATCGCGTACCACCACGTGGCCGACAGTTACATCGCACTGTTCAGCCATTTCATCCCATGCGGCGTCTGGGAGGCGATCTACATCCTGGAAGGCCTGCTCAAGAATGCGTCAGACATTCAGCCAACCACCGTGCATGCGGATACGCAGGGACAGTCGACGCCGGTCTTTGGCTTGTCGCATTTACTCGGGATCCGGCTGATGCCGCGCATCCGCAACTGGAAGGATCTGCGCTTCTTCCGACCCAGCAAGGACACCCGGTATCGGCACATTGACGCACTCTTCAGCGATACGGTCGATTGGGTGCTGATCGAGACGCACTGGCCGGACCTCTTGCAGGTGGTGCTCTCAATTAAAGCCGGCACGATCTCGTCCACACAGTTGCTGCGGCGTTTGGGTTCGTACAGCCGGCGGAATCGTCTCTACCAGGCCTTCCGTGAGTTGGGTCGCGTCGTTCGAACGGTGTTCTTACTGGAGTATCTGAATGATGCGCAGTTGAGAGAGCACATCACGGCAACCACGAACAAAGTGGAGGCGTACAACGGCTTCGCCAAATGGTTGAACTTCGGCGGCGAGGGCGTGATCGACACGCTCGATCCTGTCGAGCAAGAGAAACACCTCAAGTACAACCACCTGGTCGCTAACGCCGCGGCGATTCAAAACGTCATCGATCTCACGCGTGCCGTGCGGCTGCTCCAGGCAGACGGCTACATCATCCAGCGCGATGATCTGGCGCAGCTCAGCCCGTATCAGACACGAAGACTCAA
>JAFAPL010001090.1 GCA_019247135.1 Chloroflexota bacterium
GAAGTTCAGCAGCGGCGTGTTGAACGACTGCAGCCGCGTCGAGTCGTAATAGCGGTCGTACAGGATGCCGTTCTGCTCGTCGAAGCGCCCGATCTCGCGCTGCTCCTGTCCGAAGGCTTTGACCACGCGCGCGCCAGCCGCATTGTCCTGGACCAGCGTTGCGACCTTCGCCATCTGGTCCTGCACCGCGCGGAACAGCGGGCGGATGGAGCGGCTGTAGGAGGCTGCGCGCCAGTACAGCAGCGGCAGCATGACCAGCGACATCAACGCCAGCTTCCAGTTCATCGACAACAGTGCAATCGACACGCCGATGACCAGCAGCACGAGGTTGAAGATCATCAGCAGGCCGCGGCCGGTGAAGTTCTTCAGCTGCCCCACATCGGACATGGAGCGGGTCAGCAGGTCACCCGTCTGCGCCTGGTCGTGGAAGCTGAACGACAACTGCTGGACGTGGGTGTACAGCGCCCTCCGAATCTGGTAGCTGCCACCCTGTGCGGCGGTCTCACCAAGGTAGTTCTGACCGAAGGCGCACAGGCCGCGCGCGGCGCTGGCCAGAATGATCAAAATGCTGACCACGATCAACTGATTGACGTCTTGATTCGCCACGCCCTGATCGACAGCGAGACCGATGAGCCACGGCACCGCCAGGTTGAAAAACGCGTTGCCTATGACTGCCACATAGCCCATGGCCATGAGCCAGCGGTAGTTCTTGAAGTAGGGCAGGACCCGCAGCAGTATGGTCATGCGCGGCGCAGGGCTTGTGCGAGATGCGCCAGCGCGGGTAAGGCCCGCTCCAGTTTGGAGGTGTCGTCGGGGCTGAGCTGCGCGAGCGCGCGGGTCAGCGCTTCCTCGCGCGCGCTGCCGACCTCCTTGACCCAGGCTTCCGCTTGAGGCGTGAGCTTGAGGACGGCGACGCGGCCGTCCAGCGGGTCCGAGCCACGATCGACGAGGCCCTCGCGGCCGAGCTGTTTGACCAGGGTGCTGACCGAGTTGGACGCGATGCCGAGTTCGGCCGCCGCGGCCTGGACGGGGAGGCCAGGGCGGCGACCCAGGAGTCTGAGAAGCTCGGCTTCGGAGCCGGTCACGCCGAGGGCGTCCTGCGTGGCGCGGGTGCGGTAGCGCAGGGCGCGACCGACCTTGCCGAGGAGTTTGGAGAGTTGCGCGGCGAGCGGCTCATCCATGACCGCGCCCTGCGCGCCAGCCGAATGCCCCGCCGAAATCGTTTCCATCTGTGACAGATATACTAGCCGATGTCAGTCTTTTGATGGTGCCCGCGCATGCGCGGGCACCCCAGGCGGATCATGATCGCCTCCGACGCTTCGCTCCCACGGGCCACGCTCCGCTTCGCTTCGCGGGGTACACGCTGCGCGCCGAAGGGCCCACGCTCCGCTTCGCTTCGCGGGGTGCAGGCTCCGCCCCGCTTCACCCCCGGGTGTTGCAGCGTGTTACCGCGCTGGCGCCTCGCCGATCGTCCTTGTTGCGCTGCGACCGCTCCGTTCGTTGCTTAGCGGTTGGCCGACATCTTGCGCCGCACTCGACTTGTAGGATGCGCGTGATGCGCATCGCGGTCACGGGGCGCACATCAGAGCGATCGGTTGCACTCGCGACGCTGCGCGCGCGCAGCAAACTCGAGCTTGCGGTCGGCGCTATCGCGGTCGCCTACATCCTTATATTTCTAGGCAGCGCCATCGCCCGTGCGACGTACCCGTTCCCGCTCGACCCGATCGAGCCCGGCGCGCTTCAGCAGGTGCGCCGCGTGCTCGCGGGGCAGCCGCTCTATGTCGAGCCAAAACTGGACTACGTGCCGTTCATCTACGGCCCCGTCTACTTCTACCTGGCAGCGCTGTTCGGCCCAACTTTCGCCGGACTCCGCCTGGTCTCGATTCTGGCGTCGTGCGCGTCCATGCTGCTCCTGGCAAGGCTGGTCGAGCGCGAAACACACAGCTGGCTGCTGGGCCTGGTCAGCGCGGCGGTGCTCGCGGCCGCCAATCCGCTCGTGCACGGCGCACTGGACCTCGGCCGCATGGATGCGCTCGCGCTGGCGCTGATGCTGGCGGCGATCTTCGTCGCACGGGTCGGCACGACTGCGCGCGCAGCGCTCGCGGCGGGCGTGCTCGTCGCCCTGGCTATCCTTACCAAGCAGACGGCAGCGCCGCTCGCCCTCGCCCTCGTCGTCGCGCTGCTACCGGGCAGGCCACGCCACGCCGTGCTGCTCGCCGCAACCACGTGTATCGTCGTCGCCGCCGTCTTCGGCGCCCTGACACTGCAATCTGGTCGCTGGCCACTGTTCTATTTCTGGGAGCTGCCGCGCCAGCACGTGATCTCGGTCGACCTGCTCGATAGGTTCTGGGATGACTTGCTGGCACGCGCCACGGTGCCGTTGCTCGTGGCGGCGGCGTTCCTGCTGGTTCGTCGAAACGTGTTCTACGCACTCGCGACCGCCGCGATGGTAGGCAGCGCCTGGGTCGCGCGGGCCAACAGTGGCGGGGCACCGAATGTCGACTTGCCAGCCTTCGCCATGCTGGCGTTGCTGTTCGGACTCGGACTACCGGTGTTCTTCCGACATCACGCATACATCTACGGCCTTGCGGCGGCGCAGCTGCTATTGATGCTGAGCAATCCGCGACAGTTGGTGCCGTATCGGGCGGACGTCTGGGCCGGCGAGCGCCTGAGCGCGGGACTGCAAGCGCTGCCCGGGCCGGTGTTCGCACCCTCGTTCGGCGGCTATATCGAGTCGTCAGGCGCCGACCCGGGCGCGCTCGGCGAGCTCATGGGCGCCTACGGCGGTCACATCACGCCCGAAGGTCAGCAATGGCTTCAGGCCTACGGCGCCGCACTCGCCGCCAGAACCTACGCCCGCGTCGTGGCCGACCCCGATTGGCCCGCATTCTTCATTCCGGACGTTGCCAGGGACCAGCACTACTCGCTCACCGGCCCGCTGTTTCCGGCGAACGATGAATTCTGGTCCTGGCGGACCAGTCGCACGCCGCGCGCCGATGTCTACGCGGCGCCGTGACGCGCCTCAGCGCTCAGAGGAACGGCGACTCGGGATCCAGGCCCAGCAAAGATCGCCCCACCGCCTCGTAATGCGCGGCGCGCGCCTGCAGCTGTTGGGTGACCGCGTGCTGATCACGAAAGCGCCGCTCGAACGGCCTGCTCGCGAAGATCGCTGTCGAGCCCGCCAGTTCGTAGGCGGCGTCGGTGACCTGCTTCGCTTCTTGCGTGGCGTGCGTCGCCGCGAGCCGCACCGCCACTCGATCGCCGACCTCCAGCGTGCCAGACGCCAGGAGACGCGACCACACGTCCGACAGCGTGGTGTGCAGAAACGAGCGCGCCGCGCCAAGTCGCGCATGCGCTCGCGCGACACCCGACTGCACCGTCGCGCTCTGGCTGAGTGGATTCGGCAGCCCGCGCGGCGTTTTTCCGCCGGCCATCGCGACGAACGCCGCGAGCGCACTCGTGGCGATGCCTAGCGAGACCGACCCGAAGCTCGGTCCAAAGATGCCTGAATTCGAGAACTGGTACAGCGGACCCCGCTCGCGCCGCTCGGCGGAGCACACCCAGATGCAGCGGTGGCGCGGCACGAACAGGTCCGAAACCGTGAAGCTGAAGCTGCCGGTTCCACGCAGGCCGCTCACCTGCCACACATCCAGCATCTCCGCGTCCTCGACAGGCAAGACCAGCAACCGCTCGGCGGGATGTCCATCCTCCTGCCGCACGTCGTCATCGTCGTAGACGTTGCAAATGGCGAGCAGCCAGCTCGCGTGGCGCGAACCACTGGCGAAATTCCATCGTCCCGAGACGGCATAGCCGTCGCCGCGCTCGACAGCCCGCCCGGGTACATTGCCCTCGCCGGGTCCGTTGGCGAAGATCGCACGCCGCCCGCTGGCGTCAAACACTTCCCTGGCCAGCCGCGGATTCATGTACGCGGACAGCGCGCTGAGCCCGGACGCCTGGCCCACGCACCAGGCCACGCTCGCGTCCGCGCGGGCGAGCGCCTCGATCACTTTCACGTACGAGGGCAAGTCGAGCTCGGAGCCGCCGAGCGAGGCGGGCACCAGCATGGTGAACAGACCGGCCTCGTACAACCGCTGGACCAGCGATTCGGGCAGGCGACGCTCGCGTTCGATCTCCTCGGTTACCGCGGCGATCTCGGGCCCGATCGCCTCGGCGGCGTCGAGAAGGTCCTCGCCCTGGCCGGTGCGCGGGCGAACCAGGGTCACGCGCGTGCTGAGCTTGGGCTCGACTTCGAGAACGCCTGCGCGAGGCGGCGCCAGCCGTCAAGCGGCAGCTTGCCGGGTTCGGACGTGAGGATCTGAATGCACACGTGATCCGCGCCCGCCGCGTGGTGCTCGCGAACGCGGTTCAGGATCGTCTCTTCGTCGCCCCATGCCACGATCGCGTCGACCACGCGGTCGCTGCCGCCGTTTTCGAACTCATCTGGCGTGAATCCGAGACGGAGCAGATTGTTCGTGTAATTCGGCGCGTGCAGGTACCGATCGATGAGTGGCCGCGCGACACTGCGCGCTTTCTCGGCATCCGTTTCGAGCACGACCATCTGTTCGGGCGCGATGATCGCGTCTGGGCCGAGCGCTTCTCTCGCGCGCCGCGTGTGCTCGGGCGGGGTGAAGTACGGATGCGTGCCTGCCGACCGTTCTCCCGCCAGGCGGAGCGCGCGCGGACCGAGCGCGGCGATGATGCGCTCTTGTTTCGGCACCGTTGGACTGGCGCCGTCGATCTCGTCGAGGTACTCCGCCAGTCTGCGGAGCGGCCGCTCGTACGTGAGGCCTGCGTTCTGGATCGCGTGCTGATGGCTCACGCCGAGCCCGAGGAAGAAGCGCCCGTTGTACGTCCGCTGGAGCTCAGCGTGCATCTGTGCGGTCTGCCGCGCGGGGTGGGTCCAGATATTGATGATGCCGGGCGCGACGATGGTGGTGCGGGTTGCCGAGAGCATCGCCTCGATGTGTTCGCGAGCGCCGTCGGGCGGACCACCGGGGAACCACAGGGCGCCGTAGCCGAGCGCTTCGAGCTCACTCGCCGCCTCGCGAACGGCCGCAAGTTCGCCATTCCGGAGAACGCCACTCCATACGCCAATCGGGCCCAGGTTGATCGGACGAGCCTGCATCGAACCTAGCGTAGCGCGCCCTCACGTCGAAGGGAGCGCTTCGGCAGGTCGCGCGGCGCTCCGCAAGATTGCTCCCGGCGTCAGCTGCTCATCAGCTGCGCATATGACGCCGCGAGCTCATTCTTGATCTGGTTGCCACCGTTGTTCCGCCAGTCCTGTACCAGGCCGTCCAGATCGCTCATCGGCCGGCGACCCGCCGCGATGTCCTGCGCGCCGCTCCCAAGTGCGTCCAGCAGCAGCGTCCCTTTCGACGCAAACGTCGCCGAAAACGTTCCGATGGACGCGTCTTCCACGCCGAGCGGCGCCAGCAGCTTCTCGTACCCCTGATAGACCTGCGCCGCGTTCGGCTCCTGAATCGACCAGTAATAGGGCTGCCCGGTCACCAGGCTGTTCCACGGCATGAACTCCGCCCGACCCTGATCTGTCAGCACGGGGTTACCCTGATCGTCAAATGCGAAGTCCGGGCCCTCGACCCCATAGTTGATGAGCTGCCACTCGGTGCTCCCGAACGGCGCCGCGAAAAAGTCGAGAATGCGCAGCATCTCTCTGGTGTGCGCGTCGTCGCCCTGCTTGACCAGCGCCATCCCGAAGTTCGGCCGCCCAAAGTAATAGACCGGTTTGGCGTTACCGTCGGCCGAGAATGGCGGCACGAGCGTGATGTGGGACGGTGGATCCATCGGCGGTGCGTTCACTCCACCCCAGTACGCCCCGTACATCGACTGCAAACCGTCCTCACGAAACACCATCTTGCGGCCCATGAAATCGTTGCGACCGGAGAGCACGTTGTAGGCGAGCGTATTCGGGTGATACACGCCGGCTGAAACGAGGTCAGCTGCGTACGCGAGCGCGTCTCTGTACTGTGGTGCCTCGAATACATAAGTGAATTTGCCCGCGCTGTCCACACTCCAGTAGTTCGGTGCACCGAAGACGGAATTCCAGAGCCCTTCGACGGTATCGAAGACGTACTGCGAGCCGCCATTACCTCCGATTGCCCACACGTTCGACTGTGGTTTGTTGACCTTCTGGGCAATGTCTTTGAAGTCCGCCGCGCTTGTCGGCATTTTCAGGCCTGCTTGTTCGAGCGTCTCTTGATGCACCCAGAACCACCAGAAATATGGGCGTAGTGGGATCGGAACGCCGTAGATCTTGCCATTGATCAAGGTACTCTTCCATGATCGCGTTGGAATGGCCGCGAGATTCGGGTAGTCCTTGACGGCATCGCCCGCAAGATAGGGCGTGAGATCGGTACACCGCGCGTTCAAGAACGCTGGCACAATCGGTATGTCGGGCCTGGTGATCGTGCACATCAGGTCAGGCAAATCATTGCTCGACTGAATCGTCGCCCACTTCGCATTGAAGTCACCGAATGGAATGATGGTGACGTTGAGTTTGGCATTGACGGCTTTGTTGATCGCTTGCCAGGCGACGTTCTGGTCGACCGGTGGACCGGGCGGCTGGATGGCTTCGAGGGTGACGCTGACGTCGCCGCCGCGGCCAGGCGTCGGCTTCACCGATTGAAACAGCGACGCTTTTGGATAGCTGGTCCAGGCCGGGCTGACCAGCCCGTCGGGTGTGCCTGGTAGCTGGGGCGGGGGACCCTGCACCGGTGTGAAGGTCGGCAGGGCGCCGAGCGCGACACTCTTCGGTTGGGCGGTGCCGGAGGCGCGGACAGCTGTGGCCGCGGCGGTTGGCGCGGCGGTGGGCGCCGCGGGCACCGAGGTGGTGCAGGCGGAGAGCAACGGCAAGACAGCCGCCGCGGCTGAGGCGGTGCGCAGGAACGTGCGACGGCTTACACGTCGAGGCGTCATTCAGCGGTTCCCCAGTGGAAGCCGAGTGTATCGGTCGTGCGCGCGGGCTGCCGCTCGGCTCAGCTTGGCTCTGAGAGCGCCAGCCCGCCTGCTGCGCTGCAGAACTCGGACGGACCACGGTCGTGGCATCAGTATCGGTCGCGCCCGCGGCTGCCGCTCGAGCAACCCGCAGGTGCAACTTCCGAAGTTGAGCAATTGGGCCCTGAGAGCGCCAGCCCGCCTGCTGCGGCGCAGAACTCGGACGGACCACGGTCGTCGCATCAGTGGCGGTCGTGCCCGCGGGCTGCCGCTCGACCAACCCTAGCTTCAACTTCGCTAGGCGGCGGTCTGGCGCGTGCCCTGCGCCGCCGGCTGGTCGCGCGGCTGCAACGGCGGGAGCGACGGCACCGAGTCGTCACCCACCTGTGCCGCGGTGCTGTCCGGCGCCAGCGGCG
>JAFAPL010001091.1 GCA_019247135.1 Chloroflexota bacterium
GCCCATCTGAGAGGAGTCCAAGCATGACGCGACCGTTCCGATTCGGGGTCGTTGCCCCGCTCAGAACTGACCTACCGACGTGGCGAGCCCGCGTGCGCCGCATCTCGGACGCCGGCTATTCGACGCTACTGATGCCGGACGTCCCGCAATGGCAACCGGCGCCTGGCCCCACGCTGGCCCTCGCCGCGGGACTGGCCAACATGCGGGTGGGCACCTGGGTGTATGCCTCCCCAGTACGCCCGCCCTGGATCACCGCGTGGGAAGCGCACTCGCTATCGGTACTCACTGAAGGTCGTTTCGAAATGGGCATTGGCACCGGCAGGCCAGGAATTGAGGACCAGCTCCGCGAATTGGGACTGCCCGTGGTCCCACCGAGCGAGCGGCTGGCCCAGGTGCGTGAGACGGTCAGGGCGCTGCGAGATCTCGACGGCCCTAGCCTTCACACGCCTGTGATCATGGCCGTGCGTGGTCCGAAGGCCCAGGCGCTGGCGGCCGAGGTCGCAGATACGGTCACCTTCGTACAGTTGCCCGGTGAGTCCCGGGGCGAGGTCGCGCGGCTGGCACGCGACTTCCGCGCGATCCGTGACGTTGAGCTCGCGCTCCATGTGTCGGTTATCGGCGACAACGTCGCGCCGTTCATGGCGCCCCCCGACACCGACCCTGCTGCGCTTCGCGCAGCGGACTCGCTGGCCACACTTCCGGCTGACCCGGCGGCCGCAATCGAGGAACTCCAGCGGCGACGGGAGGAGATCGGGTTCTCGTATGTCGTCGTCGGCGCCCCCTTCATCGACGGGCTGGCCCCGGTCGTGGCTGCGCTGGCCGGACGTTAGGCTCCTGGGGGCCCAACTCAGCGGCCAGGGCACTCGTCACGTCTGAAGCTGGCGCGAGATGCGTTGGACGAACGCGTTAATGGCGGCGACGGCAGCAGGAGTCACAAGGCCACCCACGGCGTTGGTTGTGGGCTGCAGGGTGGAAAGGTCGGCGATCAGCTCCCTGAGATAGCCCAGCTGGCCGGGCGGGTCAGTTGGAGGCAACGGATCGTGCGGCGTGGGAATGGTGCCCCAGGCGGGGACTGGCGTTCCTGAGCGGTGCAGCTGGATGCGGTCGCGGGCGCCGCGCATCATGCGCAGCAGGTCAAACGCGGAGTCGGTATCGGAGCGGGCGATCTTCTTGGCAGCGATGAATGCCATCGCCCAGAAAAACGTCATGTCGAGTGACACTTGAGCGTGTATATCGTCAATGGTCAGCGACGGCGAGGGCGAGCTACGCGGCAACCCGGAGCGGTCGAACAGCACCAGCGCTCGCTCGGGGATCATGGCTGCTCGCGAGGCTGCCACGACCAGTCGACCTCGACCGGTGCTGTTTGGCCGCGGTACAGCACGAGCAGGAAGGCGCCGTCAGGCGGCGCGTTCTGCGGCGCTTCCTGGATCAGGAGCGGTTTGCCGAACTGCGAGACGAAGGCACGTCTGGTTTCGTTCAGGCCGGCGCAGTGATCATCGTTGATCGCGAGGTGAATGTCGATGTCGCTCAACTCGTCGGCGTCACCGCGGCCGAGCGAACCACCCAGCCACGCCGCTACGATCCGGCCATCCTGATCGAGGTCATGCGCGAGCCAAGCCAGGAAGGCCGAGCGCTCCTGGGCCATCGCCTTGCCGATACTCACGCCGACATTCAACCGAGCGATCGCCGTCGGATAGTGAGTGGCTTTACGAGCGAGAGGGCCCGGTCTGAATAGAACCGTCGGTCCGTGTCCGACATCCATATCCGTGCTGCCGAAGCCCGCGACGCAGAACATGTGACCGGGCTATTCAACTGCCCGGGCGTGATCGCGAGCACGTACCGGCTGCCACGGCGCTCGGTCCAGCAGCAGCGGGAGCGTTTGGGTCAGCGGCGTCCTGATCGCTGCGTCGCATCGAACAATTATGTCGACGGCCACTAGATGGCTCGAGTTTTTCCGGATTACGTCTCAGCAGCAAAGCATCTGCAAGGCTTGCCAGTGCGCCATGTTCGTGTACCAGAAGAATGGGTGATCGTCCGATACATGCGCTGCAACGCGTACACGATCACCAACAAGCTGGAGAAGGTCGTCAATGTCGAGAGTTTTCTCCAGGGGGCCCCTAATGTCATCGGGCACAAACTGGCCCGCGTTCTGAGCGTGGCGGCGTCGGCTGAAAGGCGGTCTGCTGATGCTGCCCCAGACTCACCGGCGCACGGCCTGCCAATTCGATTCTGCTCATGTCCAGCGATCTCGGTGAACCACTAGCATCTGGGTACTGCGACAGCTTCTTCAAGGTGGCAGCGCAAGACGACGCGTCCACCCTGAAGCAGCGCACCGTCGGTCGCGGCTTGGAACTCTTCGAGCCTATCGAAAATGCCTACGAACGGGGTGGGAGTACAACACTCTGCGGTATGGTGCACGATGACGATTTCATAACTCGGCTGCGAAGCGCGCTCGAGTCGGGCGACCTGGACGCCTACGGTGCCTTGCTGTCTGACGACGTGCGCTGGGGCGATACCTGCAACAACCGCGCGGATGTGCTCAGACATCTTGCTGGCATGCGTGCCGCCGGAATCGAGACAACACTGGTGGAGTGTTCTCCTGGAGACAACGCTGTTCTTGTCGGCTTCACGGTTAAGGAGCCGTCACATGGCGGCTCCACGCACGAACGGAGCGTCTATCAAGTTTTGGGACTCCGCAACCGACTGATCGTTGATATCTCGGGATATCCCAGTCGCACCGAGGCGGCTGAGCACGGTGGCTTGATCGCTTTGGGCCAGGGCAGGATGCACGTCGATGCATTGGTGCCGATATTGAATGTGTCGAGTTTGCCCGCAAGCTTCGTCTGGTTTGAGAAACTCGGTTGGCCCCGCAAATGGGACTGGTCGTCGGACGGCGGGGAACCATCCTTCGGCGCTGTCGGGACCGGCGGAGTGGAGATCTGGTTGTGTCGCGACGGGCAGGGCGGCCACGGCCCCAATGGGACGTGGCTCGCAATCTGGACCGACGATGTGGATGCTGTGTATGCTCGGTGCCTGCGCGAAGATCTCGAGGTTGTCCGACCGCCGCTAGACGAATCTTGGGGTGTACGCGAGATGCACGTGAAGCATCCGGATGGTCACGTGTTCCGAATCAGCCAACCCGTCCAGCATCACCACCACGATAGCCAGGACCACTGATCGCGGGGCGCTCACTGCCTTGTGAACTCTACGCGGACGTCGACGGCGATCGCCAACGGTGCACGCTGGCTGCTGCTGCACGGGCAGGTCATCACGTGCGAGGGGAAATCGCTGAACAACCACGCGGGTAGTCGCTGAACAACCACGCGGGCAATTAGCCTTAAGCGACACTGAAGCAACTAGCACCGGGATTGCGCGCTACCTCGAGTCAGGTGAGCGCGTTCGAATGCTTACCGATCTCGGTCTCAAAGTCTGCATCGCGCTCATCGGAGAAAGCTGGCACCTGATACCCGCGGCTGAGCTCGGCGCCCACAGCCGGAGCTTGTGCGGAGAGCCACGCCAGGGGACACGCCTCTCCGAAACGTACGCCGAAGTCCGTCCGCAACCGCCTGAGGAGATCTGCACGCGCTGCGTTGCAGCGCAGGTCACTAAAGTATGAGGAACACCAGCGATGTGTTACGTGATTCGAAGATCGCGTCCTCGAAATCCGACAGCCCAGATGGCCCGCGCTCCGGCGAGCAGGGGATTGCCACCGGGTATAGAACCGTCCACACTCTGGGTCGTCGAGCAGCGTGGCTCATATTCCGGTCGGAAGGTAAATTACTTGCATGCATTCGATCCCATTCGGGTTGAAGAGCGCGAGCTGCAAATCCGCAACTTCAGGGATCTGGACACCCATCCAGACCTGGTGCTCGGTTCGGGGCATGTCGAGACGGACAGCACCTTCGTGGCTTCGAGACATCGCGACGCGCGCGTTTAGCCAAGGAGGCTGTCCCAGCCAGACGTGAAGCCGATTACGCTACGCAGACCGATGATGAACGACACGTGCGCGACGGGATTACGGCGCGAGCTTCAACGGCCGGTGAAGCGAGTGGGCTTAAATTAGAGGTGGGG
>JAFAPL010000067.1 GCA_019247135.1 Chloroflexota bacterium
GACCTTCATGTCGCCCACCACAACTCCCACCCACGACTCCAGTCACTCGCATCCGTGGTACACGCGCCCATTCCGGATCTTCCAGACCAACATCCGCGAGGTGGACGCTGGCATGGACGTAGACGCGGTTGCCGAGGACGTCCGCGACTTCGGCGCGAGCGCGTGGCTTCTGAACACCGCTGGACTGGTCGCGTTCTATCCATCTGCGCTGCCGTTCGCGCGCCCGAGCGCCTGGCTGCGCGAGCGCCCAAGCGGCGACCTGATCGGCGACGCGCTCGAGGCCGCCAGGAGGCGCGGCTTGCGCCTGCTGGCGCGCTGCGATTTTTCCAAGCTCCACCGGTCCGTGTATGAACAGCACCCGGACTGGTTCTACGTGTCGCCGGCGGGACGGGCGCAGGTCTACAACGACTTCTACTCCTGCTGTCCAAATTCGCCGTATTACCAGCATCACGCGTTCGACGTCCTCTCCGAGATCCTCGATCGGTACGCGGTGAGCGGCTTCTACTTCAACATGTTCAATTTCCAGTTGCGCGACTACGCGGGCGTGCATCACGGGATGTGCCAGTGCGTGCACTGCAGCCGGCGCTTCGCCGAGGAAACCGGAATGATGTTGCCGCAAACGGAGGACTGGACCGATGCGGCGTACCTGTGCTGGCGGGAGTGGTCGCGGGCGGTCTTGCGTGACCTCGCCGGGCGGATGCGCGACCACATCACCTCGAAAAATCCCGACGCCGCCTTGATCCTCCGTCAGAACGCTCACATTCTGACCCACGAGGTGAACAACGCCGTCGATCGGGCATTGCCGCTCTGGCGCTACTGGGCGGGCGAGTTCGGCCGCGAGGTGAAGGCAGCGCACCCCGAGACGCCGGCCGTCATCAACTCGGTCATGTTCCTGGACATGCCGTACCGTTTCAGCGCCGAGCAGCCGGGCTTGCTCGGACTGCACCTCAGCCAGACGATGTCGCACGGCGTCAACCCGTGGGCCTATGTGCTGGGGACCACACGCAACCAGCCTGACCGTAAGAATTTTCCGGTCGTCAAGCAGTTGCTGCGTTTCCACCGCGACCACGAGAGCGTGTACGAGGGCCTGCGCTCGGCGGCGAAGGTGGCGATCATTTCGTCGGTGCGTTCCGAGGAGCGGGCGGGCTCCAGCGGCAACGGAAAAGACGTTGCTGTCATGCTGGGCGGCGGCGAGGGATTGGCAAGCGTGCTGAACGCCCGACGGGGCGCCTACCGAGCCCTCGTGGAAGGCCACATCCCATTCGACATCCTGCCAGACAGCCACCTCGTCGCGGCGGCCAGGGATGGTCGCCTCACTCGCTACGCGGCGCTCGTCCTGCCGAACGTGGCCGTCCTCGATGACGAGCAGGTCGCCGTCCTCGACACTTACGTCTCTGCCGGCGGTGGACTCGTCGCGACGTACGAGACCGGCCGCTACACTCCGGACGGACGCGTCCGGAACGAGGTGCCGCTGGCTTCGCTTGGAGCGGCTCGCGTATTGAGCAAACGGGCGGGACCGTCCACTGTCGGCGTGGGCGACGCGCGCGGACTGGACCGCCCGATGCGGTCCGCCTACCTGCGGGTTACCCGGCGCGAGGATCTACCTGGTTTCGATTCGACTGACCTGGTCATGCTCGACCGGGCTTTTCTCACCGTCCAGCCGCGCGTCGGTGCCGAGTCGTCGCTCACGCTGATCCCGCAATCTCGTAATGGTCCGCCCGAGGTGTGCGACTTCGAGTACGAGACGGATCACCCCGGGCTCCTTTACTACACGTATGGCCGCGGCAGAACGGCGTACTTTCCCTGGCCCGTCGATCAGCTGTTCTTCGACCACAGTCTGCCGGAGCACCACGCACTGCTTGCGCAAGCGGTGGCGACCGTCTCGGGCGGCAGGCAGATCATCACCGGCGCGCCGCCGCAGGTGGAGCTCGTCCTGTCACGCCGGCCGAATGGCGAGCATGTCCTGCATCTGATCAACCACTCCGGACATCAGGATCACTCATTCCACGATCCACTGCGGATCCAGGACATCGTTCTCTCGCTGGCCCTTGATGGCGTCCGCCCCACCCAAGCGCGGGGGCTGGTCGCGGACCAGGCGCTTCCACTCACGACAGACGGCGAGCGGACCTGTGTGACGGTACCGTGCCTGGACCTATTTGAGGTAGTCGTCTTGAGTTGATAGATCGAGACACGCTGCGCCGGATCTCGACCATGTAGTCGGTCATGGATCAAGTCGAGGCGACGAAATACACGGCCCGTCAGCCGGGCGGCGGCAGCGTACACGCCGTGGCCCACGTCAGTATCTGAAAACCGCGCCGCTCCAGGATGGGCCGGCTGGTCGAGCGCGCGTCCACGGTGACGTAGCGGTAGCCGCGCGCTCTGGCTTCCTGAACTCGGGCTCTGACCAGTTGTGTGTACAGGCCGCGATTGCGGAACTGGGGCAATGTTTCACCGCCCCACAGGCTGGCGAAGCGGGACTCAGGCGGAAAGCGCGCCCAGCCGTGCGCCACGGTGAGTCCGTCTACCTCGGCGATATAGACGCTCAGCGTGCCTGGGCTCGCGCGCAGCTCGTCGCGGATGCGCTCTGGCACTTGTTGTGGGTCGCTCACCTGGCGCACGGCCGGTGTCGGCTGTTCGGAGAGTGCTGCTCCCTGTGGACTTTCGAGGTCGAGCACGACGATGGCCTCGCGTTCGTCTATGAGAAAGCCGTGCGTACGCAGCCGGTCAATCAGGTCCGGTGGCGTGTCGTGAGAGTACGCCTTCCACTCCAACTCGTGCCCGAGCTTCGCGAAGTAGGTCTTTTGTTCCTCGATCGCCGAGTCGATGCTGCGCTCGTCGAGCCGCGAGTACAGAACGGTGCTCGAATCGCCGACCAGGTCGACGTAGCGCACAAGACCGGGCAGCGCCTCGCGCCGCATGCCGACGTTCACGGCGTGCTTGCGTTCGGCATGGTCGTAGAGCTCGATCAGCCGCATGACCCCATTGTGCTTGAAAGTGATGGACTAAAGGCCCGTCGGAGAATCATTCCCCGCAGGGGTGCCCCAGGGGTCACGCTACAATCGCGGCACGCGTGCGTACGGGCGAGCGGCGACGGATGATCGAGTTACATGGAGTGCGCAACTTGCGCGACACAGGCGGTTATCCGTCCACCGATGGCCAAAGACAAACGCGCTGGCACACGCTGTACCGGTCCGACTGTACCGACGGACTCGATCAGGCCGGTCAACACTGGTTGCTTGACGCCGGCTTGCGAACCATCATCGACTTGCGCGACAGCGAGGAAGTTGCCGAGCGGCCGAGCGTGTTTGCCAGCTCCAACCAACTCAGCTACCTGCGCATGCCGTTCTACGATGGACCACCTCGAGAGAACTTTACCCCTGATCTTCATCGCGGGTACCGCCGCGAGCTGGACGAGCTCGGCGAGCACCTGGTTGGTCTGATCGACACGCTTGTGGCGCCCGGAACATTGCCGGCCCTCGTCCACTGCGCTGCCGGCAAGGACCGCACCGGTGTCGCGATCGGGGTGCTGCTTGCGTCGGTTGGAACAAGAGCCGACCTCATTGCGGATGACTACGCACTGAGTGAGAAATGTCTCGGTCCTGACAACGTGCGAACCGCACGTGAATGGGTTCTCCGGCGCGGCTACGAGT
>JAFAPL010000459.1 GCA_019247135.1 Chloroflexota bacterium
TCGCAGTGGGGGTGTTGGCGCTCGCCATTGCCGTGCTCGTTGGCACAGGGTTGGCAGAGCGGTTCCGCAAGGACGTCCACTCGCGGGGTGGTGCCGAGAATAGCGCCGAAAAGGTGAATCGCGGGTCAAAGGTTCCGCAGCGCCTCCAGCGCGCGGCAGCCAGCGAATCCCCATGGCTCGCATGGGGCGCTGGCGTGACCGTGGGTATGCCGAGCGCGTACTACCTGGCGGCAATCGCCGTGATTCTCGGCTCCGGTGTTGCATTACCGACGCAAATCGGTGCGCTCCTGGTCTTCAACATCGTTCGTTCGCGGTCGTGGAGATCCCGATTGTCGGCTATCTGGTCGCGCCAGAGGCGACACGGGTGCGGGTCGAGCAGGTGCACGCCTGGCTGCAGGCCCATCGGCGCCCCATCGTAACCATAGTCGCGGCCGTCGTCGGCGCGTACCTGCTCGTCGCCGGAATCGGCAAGCTCGCTTAACGTGTCCATCGCTATGCTCGGGATGGGTGTTCAACAGGGCAGAGTCGAGGGCCGGCGCTTGTGACTTTGCACGCTATTTGGCGCAATTCTTCTTGCGAGGCTAATTGACGCACCGCGGGTTGGGTGAGGAGCCTGCGTCCGTAACGCAGTGCGGCACACACCTCAAGGTCGCCGAAAGTCAAAGCGGTCGAACTCGACTGCTAAGCCGGGCGAGTTGCCGTGTGAGTCGTCGACGCTGTTGGCGGAGTTGAGCCACGCGGAGAGAAGTGTGGCTCTGGAGCGGTTTCGTCTGTTGCGAGGATGTCTGGAGGACGGGGTGTCCGTGGCAGCGCTAGCTCGCGAGCAGGCGCTGCGGCCACGCACCCTGCAACGCTGGCTGCGGGCCTATCGTCAGGACGGACTGCTGGCCCTGGTGCGCAAGTCGCGCAGTGATCGTGGACGGAGCAGCCTGGTGTCGGCCGAACTCAAAGACCTCATCGAAGGCCTGGCATTGCGTCGACCACCGTTGAGCAGTGCGGCCGTGTATCGCGAGGCGGTCGCCATAGCCCAGGCGCGGGGTTGGCGTGTCCCCAGCTACCACACGGTCTACCGTGTCATTCAGCAACTGCCAGCCGCGCTGGTGACCCTGGCTCACGATGGCACGAATGTCTACGCAGACCGATTTGAGCTGCTCTATCGCCGCGAGGCGGCGCGATCAATGAGATCTGGCAGGCGGATCACACCCCGCTGGACGTGTGGGTGCTCGACGAACGCGGGCGGCCGGCACGACCGTGGTTCACCGTGATCCTCGACGACTACAGCCGCGCAGTGGCCGGCTACGCGCTGAGCCTGCATGCACCATCGAGCATCCAGACAACGCTGGCGTTACGCCAGGCGATCTGGCGGAAGGGGGACCCGCACTGGTCGGTCTGCGGCATCCCCAAAGCTCTACAGTGATCACGGCAGCGACTTCACGTCCAATCACCTCGAACAGGTGGCCGCTGAGTTGCACATGGCAGTGGTGTTCTCGATCGCGGGCAAGCCGCGCGGGCGCGGCAAGGTCGAGCGCATGTTCGAGTCGGTCAATCAGCTGTTCCTGTGTCACCAGCCCGGCTACACGCCAGCGGGCTCGCCTCCGGCGCGACCAGTGCTGAGCCTGCCCGAGCTCGATGCGCGCTTGTGGACCTTTCTGGTCGAAACCTACCAGCAGCGAGTGCATAGCGAAACCGGCGCTGCACCTGAAGCGCGCTGGGTGATGGGCGGGATCCTCCCACGGCTGCCGGACTCCGCCGAGCAACTCGACTTGCTCTTACTGACACTGGCCAAGCCACGCCGCGTCCATCCCGACGGAATCCATTTTCAGGGCTACCGTTATCTTGACACGACGCTCGCCGCGTACGTCGGCGAGGATGTCATCATTCGCTACGACCCATGCGACCTGGCCGAGTTGCGCGTGTCCTTTGGCGACCTGTTCCTGTGTCGGGCGATCTGTCCCGAGCTGGCCGGCGAGACCGTTGGGCTCAAAAACATCATTCGCGCCCGAAATAGCTACCGGCGCCAGCTACGCACGACCTTGGCAGACCGCCAGGCGACCGTCGAAGCGTTGCTCGGCCTGCGACGCGGCGACCCGGAGGTTGGTCCACTATTTTCCGAACCGGAGCTTACAGCCACGGCACCGTCGGCTGAACGTCCACGTTTGAAGCGTTACTTCAACGACGAGTGACCTCAGATGAGAGTCCCCCCGGACCGACGGAGTTCATCGTCACCGAGAACATCGACGCTTCATCGAGTTCTGCGACGCCTGTCGCCAGGCTCGCACATCGGCGTGTGTTACGGCGTTCCTGACGTTGGCAAGACCATGTCCAGCCGACAGTATGCCCATTGGGACGAGCTCGAAGCGGTGCTCGGGCCAGCGCCCCATCGCCACGATGGAATACCACCACCCGACAGCGGCCCGTGGCAGACGATCTTGTACACGCCGCGAGTCGTCAACACTCCGCGCGTCGTGGAGCGCGACCTCGCCGGCGTCTGGCGGGCCGTTGCGGGACTCGCGGATCGCGCCAACAGGTATTCCCACCCACCGCGGGCGCCAACCCGGCTGCATTTGGTTCTGGTGGATGAGGCCGATCGTCTCAAAACTGCCGCGCTTGAGCAACTCCGTGACATGTACGACCGTCGGCACATCGGCCTGGTGCTTATCGGCATCCGCGGCCTCCAGAAGCGGCTGGCGCGCTACGCGCAGCTCTATTCGCGCGTTGGCTTCGTGCATCAGTTCCAGCCGTTGAGCGGGCGCGAGTTTCAGACCGTAATCGAACACCAGTGGGTGCAGTTGCGACTGGACTCAATGACGGCCACGCCTGCTGCTCCCGATGCCGAGCTGCTCAATACCGTCGCACGCATCACGGGTGGCAACTTTCGGCTCATCCAACGCCTGTTCGCCCAGATAGAGCGACTGATGGCCGTCAAAGAGCGCCACGGTCACCGCCGAGTTGGTTGAAGCCGCACGAGAGAGCCTGCTCGTCAGCGTTTTCTAACTCTCTCGTGCGCGTCAATTAGCTTGACCGCGCCAAATAGCGTGCAAAGTTACACCCCCGGGCTTGGTGTGTGGCGAAGCGGGTGTTCTTCAAGCGCGCCCCGGCTGTTTATCGCCGCGCGAGGTGCGAGATGTGATCATTGCGGCTGATCATACATTCGGCCACCGTTGGTACCGACTCCCCATACGGGTTGCGTATCCAGCGGACGGCGCTGGCGCGCATAACGGTTGCGGGGGGCGGGAGAGCCAACCTCGAGCACGAGATGCCCTTCCACCACGGCCAGCCCTCGACCCCAGACGCGATTGGCCAGCTCGCGGCAGCGACACACTCACGAAGCCGTCAAATGTGCCGATTCCGCCGTCGATCTGGGAGGACTCAGCAGGCCGCAAGCGCCACGTCCTGATGGTCAACACGCCGTTCGAGCGCAGGTCGGTGAAGGCATGGCGCACGCTGTCCCGAACAGCGAGCTCCGTAACGCGATGCAAATCACGGTCGAGGTCCAGCCCAGGTTGGGGGTCCGGCCAACCCAGCTGGGCTTGTCTGCTTCTCGGCTTGCCGATCCTTTGAAACCCGTGCGTACGCCACCACCGTCACCATCGAAGGCCTCCCGATCCTTGCGCCACGCACGCTGAGCAGCAGGCGCACCGCGCGTCGGCCACCGCCAGTCGGCGTCTGCTCTCCACACCCACCCGCGGCGGGCCCGCAGCGCAGTTCGGTGCGCCGCCTGGGCTTTTCGCGTCAAGTCTGCACAAACCGCCACCAGCCGGTTTCATGCCTCACCTCGGCGTGTGTACGGACGAAAGCGCAGCCGCGCCCAGCGGCTCAGGCAGCAATGGTGAGTTGTGATGACGCCATTTCCTGCGGGTTATTGCTCCATCCCCGACGCCAGTGACCCGATGGAAACGCCAGATACGCCAGCACGTCGGCTTCGGCGGCATCGAGCATCTCCGCCACACGGCTGTAGCGAGCGCGGAAGGTATCCGCGACGCGCCGCCACTGCCCGCGAGCAGCAGCGGGATCAGGCTGAGCGAACACCGTGCGGATGGTGGCGGCCACCATCTGCTGAGCACGCTTCGGCAGCACGCCGAGTGCATCCCACATGAAGTGCACCCGGGAGCGCTGCCAGCTGGCACCAGCTGGCTGATGGCCGCTTTCAGACCACCATGCGCGTCGCTGGTCACCAGCTTGACCCCATTGAGCCCACGTGCCGTGAGGTCGCGCAGGAACGCTAACCGGAACGCGCCACTCTCGCTCGGCCCAACATCCATGCCGAGCACTTCGCGTTCGCCCCTGGTGGTCACGGCGATGGCGATCACAATCGCCTGCGACACGACGCGACCCTTGTCACGCACTTTGACGCAGGGGCCGTCCAGCCAGACATACGGATACGCCTCAAGCTGGCGGGTGCGAAAGCGTTCGACCTCTTTGTCCAAGTCGGCGCACAGCCGGCTGACCTGGCACTTGCTAATGCCCTGCATGCCCAGCGCCTGCACGAGATCGTCGACCCGACGGTCGGTACTGACGCCGTGCAGGTACGCCTCCTGGACGACTGCCACCAGCGCGCGCTCGGCGCGACGGCGTGGCTCCAGCAGGCTCGGAAAGAAGCTACCATCGCGCACGCGCGGGACCTTCAGCTCGATCGT
>JAFAPL010000750.1 GCA_019247135.1 Chloroflexota bacterium
ACGAAGGCTGCCGTGAGTGCTGAGCCGAAGGGCTTGCCGGAGAGCGCCGTCGCGCAGATGAGCAGAGCCACCAGCGCGCCGCGAATGAACCACGGCAGGATGGTTTGCCACGGCTCGGGGAGGCCGCCGCGCAGCTGTGCCTGGCTCCAGACACCCATCGTCATACCCGCCACCACGGTCAAGGACAGACACGTCAGCACGACCCGGGTAAGTCGCACTCGGTGAGTGGACGTGAGCGCGTGCCAGATGTACTTGAACGGTGTGAGCCCCAGAAGATCGAAAAAGGCGATGCCCCAGAACACCGCGAGCGCTACGAACACGATGCCCATCGCCGCATCCAGTGGGATTGGAATCGTGGATCGAGCGCCGGTGCCAAGCGTCAG
This sequence comes from Chloroflexota bacterium, assembly GCA_019247135.1. The sequence continues at coordinate 384 of JAFAPL010000750.1, forward strand.
CCCCATTGCTTCGAAGATCAAGATGGCGACCGTGAGGTCACTGGCGATGAAGGTGAGCATCAGGGCGCAATAGACGAGCGGTCCGATGATGAGCCAGCCAACCCATGGTCGTGTCGCACGCACACCGTCTGCCGATTGGCCCTCCTCAGCGAGGCCCTCGATCGCCTCGTGGATCAAACGACTGAGGAATCCAACAAATGTGAGCGTCACACGCGCGAGAAACCCAAAGAACGTCGCGACCAGGTGCCATATCGACCAGATCGCCTGGCGCAGCGAGCTTTGAAGCACCGCCACCAGCACGCTCACGCCTAAACCCAGTGCGACGATCCGAACGATCGCAGCAACGTCCGCGTTTGTGATCGCGGCTGCCGTACTCTCCACGCAACTCTCCTCTAGCCGAGCGTGCCGATACCCTCGCTCGGGTCGCTGAACCGGATGTTGGCCGCGTTTGCCGAGGCGGCCAACTCAGACCACGTCTGCTTGGCCTGAGCGCATCGCGAAGCATCGTCGCACTGCAGGTACACGAGCCGAATCTGGACGCGATCGAGCTTGACGTCGCCCGAAGGCGTGAGCGCGTCGGATGCTGCCACGACGAGATAGCGATCGCCGCCAGAAGCCGCGAGTAGTTCGCCGGCTTTGCGAACACATCCATCGACGTCGCCGCTTGCCGCCGACGTGATTTTCTGGTGCAGCCAACCATCAAGCTGCTGGTGGATCGTGCCCTGGACTGCCCGCGCCTCCGTCTCATGTGTCGCGGCGGCGTTCGCCTGCATCGCCTGAATGGCGGAGGCCGTCGCCGTCGCTTGCGCGACCTGCGCCACATCGAACGGATTCGGCGCCCCAGGGGTGGCGACAACTGGCACTGCCGTCGGAGCGGGCGGCACCCGCAACACCTGAAGGGCTTCTGCCTCTGGCCGATACGAGTTTTCTTCGATCCAGCGGATGTAGAACAGATCGCTCGGCCCCGCATTCTTCTCAATCCAGGTTGCGAGCGCCGAACGGGCCGAGTCCGTATACCGATACATCTGTGAGCGATCGACACACATCACCACGGCTTTACTCGGACTCGCGTCCGGGGTTTCGTCGGCCGTGAGCTCCGCGGGCAGGCTCAACGCCGCGCGGTCGACGTACGCGTAGTTATCCGTGGATGGATCCCACACGTACCAGCGACTGCCTTCGCGTCGGACCGCGCGGACGCGGAACCCGGGCCCACGGTTGCCAAAACACGCCGCCGAGGTCTCACCGCCCGACCATTCACAATCCTCGCGAATGAACGTGGCCCAGCCGAGCCCCGGCTCAGCTTGGGATGTGGGGACTATCACCGCCGAGCTACCCGCTGCACGCGGCGAGCAGCACACACGCCAAGAACGCAACAACGACCGCGGACCCCATCGCTCCCCGCGCAGGACCCTAGCACGTGACGACCGGCGTAGACCGGAATTTATCGGCGCGAAGACAACCCGTATACAGCGAGGCCGATCGCAGCGACCAGTGCGACCAGCGAAATCACGGCCCCGATCACGTGCGACAGCGGCTGGAAGACGAAGTCGATCGTGTGCTGCCCGGGCTCGATGGCTACTGCGCGGAACATCGCATTCGCGATGTAGACGCGTGCTGGCTGTCCATCCACGCGGGCCGTCCACCCGCGATGGGTGAAATCGTTCAGAATCAGGTAGCTCGGCACCGTGGCACTGGCGGTCACGCGGACCTCGTTCGGTCCAACGTCTTGCAGCAATGCGGGCACGGCAAGATCGCTGCCGACCGGGTCGGGGCCAGCAGTCGAGTCACCCTCGATGAGCACCTGGCGGTGCAGGTCAACACCCGGTGCCGTGACGATCTGTGTGGCTGTCTGATCTGGCTGTCGGGCTGGCGAGAACGCCTGGCTGCGCGGCAACACGTACGCACGCGGTAGCGCAGAAGTATTCCTCAGCACGCCGGGGCCGACACGCTCGAGACCGTCCCGATCGCCGAGACCCAGCGACTGCACGCTGCCGTCGGGCGCGACCAGGCCAATTCCGTAGATGTCCAGCAATACCTTCGGGTCGGTGGGCGTGATCCTCACACGGCTGTCCGTGCTCGCCGCGGCCAGTCGAATATCGGCCCGGTACAGGTGCGCGATGTAGTCCTCGCCCTCCGGCGTGGCTTCCTCGAAGTCAACCGCCGTGCGCGCCTTTTGATGCTGCAGCAAGCCGCTCAAGCTCGGCCGGTCATACGCACGCTCGGACAGCTCGATGCCCGCACGAATGGGATAATCAGTTCCATTGACGGTCAGTGTCCCGACTGGTTGGCCTTGCGGAATATTGTACGCATAGCTCAGCGTTCCAATCAGCCGCACGGCCACAGCCCCAAGGTTGGCGCGAAACACGGCCGGTTGGGCACCACCGAACCCACCAGCAATCGGGTGCGTCTGCCGGAACGCAACGCCGCCCACGACCAGGCTGTCCGACGGCGCGACAGGTTCCAGGACGAACCCAGCGCTCCAGAGATCGAACAGCGCTGGCTGCGACGAGGTCGCGCTCTCGAGCTCGATGTGCCGCTGGGGAGGCAATGAGCTGTATCCCTGCGCCAGGTTGACGCCGTCACCGACGAGCTGATTGGGCTCGAACATGGACAGCTCGACGGAGTCGTGCAAGAGCACGCGATCCCCCGCCGCGACACCGGCGGGGAGAGCAGGCGGCATGTCGTCCAGGGGCATCCGCGGATGAAAGTCATACGCGAAGGTCAACAGGTCGATGGCGATGAGCCCAACGAACATCGCTTGAGCGACAACGGCGCGGCGCACGCCCACGGCGAGCCAGACTATGAATGCCAGCGACGTGAACGCGAGAAGCGCAAGACTCCAGGCCGTTTTCGGCGTGGCGAGGTCCAGCGAGCTCAGGAGGCCCTGCACCACAAGTTGAGGGTCTATCGGATACTGGGCGCGGGCGCTCAGGTACATCGCATCCGCAATGGCCGGCGCTCCACTCGGATCGGCTGTGAGAACGGCACGCCAGGTCGGCAACAAAGCCAACAGCGCGGCGAGGAGGCCCGCTGCCGGCGCGGCGCCCACGATGGCAATGAGGCCGCGCGGCCCTCTCGCGCTCAGCGCTTGCAAGCCGAAGGCGGCCAGGCACGCGCATGCGAACACGACCAGGTAGCTGAACCGCGCCGGGGCGCGCAGAAACGAGAAGCCGGGCAACGACCACAGCAGCGC
>JAFAPL010000788.1 GCA_019247135.1 Chloroflexota bacterium
GGCGGGCTGATGCGTGCGGCCGCCATCTCTCTACAGCGTCAGTCGGTCGACGTGCTCGACGGTGGCGGCGTGCTCGTGCGCTACTCGGTTATGCGCTCGGGATCGTGAACGCGGTGGACTCCGCACCGCTCGGGTTCTGAAGGACCACCCGCGCACCGGGCTTCGCTTGCTGCGTCAGCGCGTTCGCCTGTGCACCCAGGAACACATCGGTCGCCGTGTTGGTGCCTGCGGAACTGTGCAACGTGATGCTCTGGCCTGGCTGAATCACGAGCCCGGCCGGCAATTGCGCCGTCGCCGTGCCGACCTGGAGCACCCAACCACTGAGGTCAACCGCACCGTTCGAGGTGTTCTGCAGGCTGATCATCGAGTCATTGCTCGTAGATTGAGCGCCAAGGATGCGAACAGGCGCGCTCGCGGTAGCCGTCGCGGCCGCGGGTGCGGCTTGCGTGCCCAGCGCCTGCACCGTCGGGGCAGCCTGCGTCGCGAGGGCCTGCACGGTTGGCGCTGATTGAGCGCCGCTGGTTGCGAGCGCCTGTGTGGTGGGAGCCGCCTGGGTGGCCAGGGCCTGAACCGTGGGTGCGCCCTGCGTGGCAGCCTGTGCGCCGCTGGTTGCCAGAGACTGGACCGTCGGCGCGGACTGTGTCGCGACTGCCTGAGCCGTCGGCGCGGAACCGGGCCCAGCGCTCGTGCAGGCGACCAGCGTGCCGCCCAGCACCACCGCGGTCAGCCCCGCGGCAATGGAGCGAACGTGTCTTTGAAAAGTCATGGACGTATGTCTCCGTGCCAGACCTTGATTGCAAGATCGATTCCTCCGGAGATGGGCATGCTTTGTGCGAATTCGGGCCGGCCGCCATGGCTGTGGTCAGTCGCCCGCCGCAACGGCGGGATGCGGTTTCGTCGCGCCGACGGTTTCGCACGCGGACAGTCCTGCGGGCGCTCGGTATTGGCCTCGCGGTGCTCGTCGTGCTCGGACTCGCCGCCGCCGCGACAGGGCTGTACGTCATTACTCGTGACCTGCCCTCCATCGACGTGCTCAGCGACCCCAACGGCCTCGGCTTCAAGACTGCCCAGATCTTCGACCGCCGGGGTCAGCTCCTGTATGAGCTGAATGACCCGTCTGGGGGCAGGCGCACCGTCGTCCCGCTCAACCAGATCTCGCCCAACCTCATCAAGGCCACGCTGGCCGCCGAAGACGTCCACTTCTATGAAAACCCCGGCTTCGACCCTGTCGCGACGCTCCGCTCGGGATGGATCGTCGTTAGCGGTCAGGGCCAGACCGGCGCCTCGACGATCACCCAGCAGCTCGTTCGCAACGTGGTGCTCGACCCGAGCGAAGCGCATCAGACGACTGTCCGTCGCAAGCTGCGCGAGATCGTGCTGGCTTTCCAGGTGGACCAGCGCTACTCCAAGGACCAGATCCTGGAGCTGTACCTCAACCGCGTGTATTACGGGAACCAGAGCTACGGAGCCGAAGCCGCCGCCGAGAGCTACTTCGGTGTCTCGGCGCGAGATCTCGATCTCGCGCAGTCAGCCCTGATCGCCGGGCTGGTCCAGTCGCCCTCGGAGCTCGACCCGACACGGAAGGACGTACCCCGGACGGACGACGGCATCCCCGTCGCGACGAAGGCACGCCAGCGCTACGTCCTGGAGCAGATGGCCGGTCATGGCCTGATTACCGAGGACGACGCGCGCACCGCATACGCCCAGAAACTGACTATTAATTCAATCCAGATCGACATGAAGGCACCCCACTGGGTCACGTACATCCGCGACCTGGTCGAGCAGCAGTTTGGCGACCGCACCGTGTACCAGGCGGGTTTGAAGATTTACACCACGCTGGACCTGGACTACGACCAGCGCATGCAGCAGGTTCTGCAGGCGAACAGAGACGTGATCCAGCAGCAAGGCGGCGACAACGCGGCGCTGATCTCCGTGGATCCGCGCACAGGTGAGATTCTGGCCTTCCAGGGCAGCCTCGATTTCAACGATCAATCGATTGATGGCCAGGTCAACGTCCTGACCAGCGAACGACAGCCTGGTTCGTCGATCAAACCAATCATCTATGCCGCGTCCTTCTTGAAGGGGTGGGCGCCCGGGACGTTCGTCGACGACGGACCCACCTGCTGGCAGGACGCGCCCGGCCACCAGTGGTGCCCGAACAACTTCGACGACAAGTTTCACGGACAGACCACCGTGCGCACCGCCCTCGGCAACTCGATCAACATTCCCGCCGTCAAGGCGCTCGAGTTCGTAGGCATCCCGACAGCTACGGACCTGGCCACGCGCATGGGAATCACGACGTGGGGACCTGATTCAGGCAAGAACCTGGGCCTCAGCCTGGTGCTCGGCGGCGCAGAGGTGCGGCCGATCGACATGGCGCAGGTGTACGCAACATTTGCGAACAACGGGAGCAAGGTGCCGCTGACCGCGTTGCGGCAGGTGGTCGACGCGACTGGCGACGTGTTGTTCGACTACCAGGTGCCATCGGGCGAGCAGGTGCTCGACCCGCGCGCCGCGTACATGATCACGAACGTGTTGTCCGATCCGACGGCCAAACTGTTCACCTATGGGCGGAACACGCCATTGATCATGAAGGATCGGCCCGCGGCCTCGAAGACGGGAACGACCGATAACTCTCGCGACACCTGGACGGACGGCTATACGCCAAGCCTGGCGATTGTGGTCTGGGTTGGCAACACGGACGGCCACCCGATGAACCAGGCGCTCAGCACGATGACGGCTGGCAAGATCTGGCCGGAGGCCATGCAGGCGTCGTTCGACGCGTTGGGCCTGCCGCCGCAGGACTTTCCGCGCCCGGAGGGCCTTGCCGAAGGGCAGGTGTGCGGCGACACGGCGCTGCGTCCGGGCGAGCCAGCATGTCGGACGGACCTGTTCATAGCGGGCCAGGTGCCGACGCCCGTCCCAGCCACCGCCACGGCAGCACCAACGAGTGCGCCGACGACTGCTCCGACCGAAGCGCCGACGGCTGCACCAACCCCCCAGCCAACGACCCCGCCTGCGCCGACGGCGGCGCCCGCGGTGCAGCAGCAACCAGCACCCACGCAGCCGCCCGCGCCCACGCCCGAACCGAAGCCACAGGTCCAGCCGACCGCGCCGCCAAAACCCGCGCCCACGCAACCGCCGCCGCCCACTCCGGCGCCCGCAAAGCCGCAGGCGACCTCGGCGCCAGCCACCAGGGCGCAGCCCACGCCAGCCCATCCGTAAACGTCGACCCACCTTGACTGGCGAAATTGTCTGACAATACGCTAGGCGGCCACTACCTATGGTCGACCAGCACACGATCGACGGCCTGCTCGACGGCGCCTTCGACACGCACATCCACAGCGCACCCGACGTCCTGCCCCGCAAGTTCAATGACCTCGAGCTCGCACAGCGCTTCAAGGCGCGCCACATGGCTGGGTTCGTTCTGAAGTCGCACTACATCTGCACGGCCGATCGCGCCACCCTGGTCAACGCGGTCGTGCCGGAGGTTCAGGCGTTCGGCGCCATCGCCCTGAACAACTCGGTTGGCGGATTGAACCCCCTGGCACTCGATATCGCTGGCCGACTTGGCAACAAGGTCGTGTTCCTTCCGTCGGTCGATAACGCGAACGAGCTGGAGAACGTTCAGGGCCAGCGTGACGAGAGCAAACTGCCCTACTGGATGAGCATCGCCCGCGAGATGCGCGCGCTCGGCATCGCGGGATCCTGGCTCAATGTCACCGAAGATGGCAAAGTCACCGAGGCGACGCGGCAGTGCCTGGAGATCATCGCCAAGCACGACATGGTGCTCGCCACCAGCCACATTCGCCCGAGCGAAGTCACACCCGTCGTCCGCGCCGCGAGAGAAGCCGGTGTCCAGCGGATCGTGATTACCCATCCGGAATTT
>JAFAPL010001034.1 GCA_019247135.1 Chloroflexota bacterium
TTCGTAACGCCGGCACCGGCGTCTGTTGCGGGCCCGCGCAACGATGGAATTTGACTCTTTGTTTCGCATTTGCTTGGAATAGGGCGCATTGCTCAGATGAGCCGCGCACGAGTGCTGCTCCTGGAAGATGACATGGCGTTGCGCGGCCTCTTGCACGAGGCGCTCGTGGCCGAGGACTTCGACGTGCTCGGCTTCGAAAATGTCGAGGACCTCCGCGCGGCCGCGGCCGACGGCGGCGGCGACATCATCGTCGCTGACTTCTGGGGCGGTGGACAGCGCACGCTGCTCGATTCTGACCGGCAGGAGATCCAGGACCTCGCCCGCATGCTACCGATGATCCTGTTGACCGGCCGTATCTGGGCAGCCGAAACGTCGGCCGACGAGCTTGGCGCGCGCGCGTTGATCAGGAAGCCGTTCGACCTGGACGATCTGCTGCAGACTGTCGAGCAGATCGTTCAGTCGTAAACACCACGCGCGGCGTTCAGTCGCACTTTGAGGACGTCCGATAGCATCCCGAGCGTGTCTCGCAGCGGCGCCACGCGGCTGTTCTCCTTGTGCTCCCAACGCAATGGCATGACTCGAATGCGGTAGCCAAGGCGACGAGCGAGGAAGAGCACTTCGACGTCGAAGCCGAAGCCGTCGATCCGCTGTTTGCTGAAGATGGCAGCCGCGGCGTCACGTCTGAACGCCTTGAACCCGCACTGCGAGTCTTCGACCCCACGCACCGCGAGCGACTGGACGACGCGATTGAACACGCGGCCCATGATGTGTCGATAAGCAGGCTCGCCGACGCGACGCGCCCCGGTGCCCTCTCGCGACCCGATCACGATGGGCGAGGCGGCACCCACGGCTGCCATGAACCGCGCGATGTCCTCGACCGACCAGGACAGGTCCGCGTCGCCGAATATGGCGACCTCGCCCCGCGCACTCAGCATGCCAGTACGCACGGCCCGACCCTTACCGCGATGGTCGGTGCGCAATAGTCGCAGCTGAGGAAACACATTCATCGTCTGGTGCACGACCGCAGACGTGGCATCCGTCGAGCCGTTGTCGACGACGATCACCTCGCAGTCCAGGCGTTCGTGGCAGACATAGGCCTGGATCTCGGAAAGGGTGTAGGGCAGGCGCGCCTGCTCGTTGTAGGCGGGCAGGATCAACGACAGCGCAAGCGTCACGGTGCGAGCAGCGAATACAGCTGGGCGTCGCTGATGCGTCGCCGGTGCTGCACCGCCGACCGGGCCGCGAGCACTGTTGGCAACTGCGCAAAGCCGACTAGCTGCCCGCGCAGCGTCGCACGCGCCGCCTCACCGCGCCAGGCGCGCAGCGCCTCGAGCGCCCTCTGTCGCTGAAACGCCACAAGTGCGGGCCACAAGCGTGGAATCAGCCCCGTGGGCAGATTCTTCGCCCACAAACGAATCAGGTTGCGCCCGTTGTAGAACGACGCCAGCGGCCCGCCACCAGTCGCGCTCCCAACGTGATAGACGCGTGCCGCGGGCTCGTACACGCAGGACCATCCGCGGAGCTGCGCTCGGAATGCCAGGTCAACATCTTCGAGATACATGAAGAAGGCCTCGTCCAGCAGCCCCACGTCGGCGAGCATAGCGCGGCGATAAGCGGCGGCGCCCCCCATCGCACCGAACACTGGCTCACGGCGGCCCCACTCGGGTCCGTCTGGCTGGCCGGCCCCGCGCTGGCGTGCCGTCCCGTCGCGCGACAGTACGTCGCCGGCGCTGTTTATCGTCACACCATCCTGAAAAAGGACCTTCGAGGCGACCGACCCGGCTTCCGTTGCGCCCGCGAGAGCGTCGACGCAGGCCGTGATCCAGTGCTGGTCCGCCTGGGCGTCGTTGTTGAGCAGACACACAACGTCGCCGTGAGCGGCGCGGAGGCCCGCATTCACGTTTCCCGTGAAGCCGGCATTTTTTCGCAGGCGCAAATGACGCACCTGTGTGTAGCGTCTGAGAACGTCGCTGGTGGCGTCGGTCGAGGCCCCGTCGGCCACGATGACCTCCAGGCCTGCATACGATTGCCGCTGCAGCGAGTCCAGGCAGGCCGGCAACAGGTGCGCCCCGTTGAACGTCGGAATGACTACCGAGACGAGCGGCGTGCGTTCCACCACACCAGGGCTTCGCCGACGACGAAGAGTGAGCCCGTTACGAGCACAAGGTCCTCCTTGCCCGCGTTGTCGAGCGCCTGGTCGATCGCCGCGGCGACGCTCGACCGCAGTTCGACGGGTGCGTCCGTACGCTGTCGCACCAACACCGCCAGCTCCGAGGGCGGGCTCGAACGCTCGTGTTGAGACTGCGTCAGGTACACGAAATTGGCCGCCGGCACGAGCGAGTCCAGTACTCCGCGGGCATCTTTCCCGATGGTCAGGCCGAGCACGAGGTGCATTCGCTCGTACGTGAACACGTCGCCAAGGGCACGGCGTAACGCATCTGCCGAGGCGCCATTGTGGGCGCCATCCAGCACGATCAGTGGATGCTCTCGCAATACCTGCAGGCGACCTGGCCAGTCGACGTGCTCCAGGCCATGCTTGATGCCCTCGCGTGTGGGCGCGATGTCCGGCCGCACGTGTTGCAAAGCGTGGAGGGCCGCGGCAGCCGTCGCCGCGTTGTCCCGCTGATGACGTCCGAGCAGGGCCAGTCGCGCCTCCAAGGCCGCAAAGTCCGCGTGCTTCGAGGCAATCTCGATCGAGCCTCGCGGCGTCGAAGTCCACCACCAGTCAACGCCCACTTTCTCCAGGCGCGCATCAAGCTTTGCCGCCTCGGACTCAATCACGTGCAGCGCTTCGTCACGCTGGGGCGCGCAAATCGCTGGGCGGCCACGCCGCAAGATGCCAGCTTTATGCGACGCGATCGCGGTGAGCGTGTCTCCAAGCGTCGGCGTGTGGTCCTAGCTGATCGGCGTCACCGCCGCAACTTCCGCATCCACCACGTTCGTCGCGTCATAGCGGCCGCCCACCCCGACCTCGATCACGGCGACGTCGACGTGCTCGCGCGCGAAATGCAGCAGGCTGAACGCGGTGCCGACCTCGAATGTCGTCGGCGGTCCAAGGTGTTCGGGTACTTGTTCGAGCGCGGAGCGCACCGCGGGCGCCAGCTCGATGACGGCATCGCCCCCGATGGGTTGCGAATCGACACACGTACGTTCGCGCCAGTTCACCAGATGCGGTGATGTGTAGCGCCCCGTCCGCCGACCGCTCGCCTGAAGTCCTGCCGCGATCATCGCAACGGTGCTGCCCTTGCCTTTCGTGCCAGCCACGAGCACGGTCGGGTACACCCGTTGCGGATTGTCCAGTGCAGCCAGGATCGCCCGTATGCGTTCGAGTTTCGTCGAACGTTGCGCGAGGACCTCAGCTTCGGTCCGGGCGCGTGCAGAAAACGACCAGATCCACTCGAGGACGGCGCGATAACGTTCGTCGGGCTCGGCCAGATCCGGTGCTAGACTGTCGACAAGTCCAGTCTTTTGGCCACTCTGGGAGGCCCGCGGTTTGACCTCCACGCGCAAGCGTTACCTGATCATTGGGAATGGTGCGTCCGGCACCTACGCAGCTGAAACAATTCGCAAGTCTGACGCCGAAGGTGAGATCACCTTGCTCACCAACGAGCCGTACCCGCTGTACAACCGCGTGGCATTACCACCCTTTCTGCGTGACGAAGCCAGGCGCGAGAAAGTGTTTTTGAGAACGCCTGAACAGCACGCGCAAAAGGGTATCAAGCTGTTGGTGGATACGCAGATCGATACGCTCGATACAGAGGAGCGCGTCGCGACCGCCTCCGATGGCACCGAGTTTCCCTACGATCGACTGCTCATCGCGACCGGTGGCCGACCCAATCCACTACCCGCGCCAGGCGCGACTTCTGACATCCAGGGCATTTACAACTTTCAGTACTGGGACGACGCCGCGGCCATCCGCGAACGCATGAACACCGCGAAGCACGCTGTCGTGGTCGGCGGAAGCTACATCGCATACGAGTTAGCCGAGGCATTCAGACATCACGGGCTCGTGGTCACCTGGCTGATTCGTGGCCCGCGCTTTCTGCGTCGGGTGCTCGACGAGGATGGCGGCGCGCTGGTCGATGACATCGCGCGGGCAGCCGGTGTGGATATCCACTATGGCGGCGAAGTGGCCGAGGTGCATGCAAGAGACGGTCAGGTGTGCGGTGTGACGACGACGACCGGCGACCACATCCAGTGCGACATGATCGGGGTTGGCCTGGGCGTCACGATGAATGTCGACTTGCTCCGGGGCACGCCCGTGACCGTCCAGAGCGGCATCGTTACGAACGAGTACCTCGAGACGATTCTCGCCGACATCTACGCCGCGGGCGACGTGGCCGAGTTCTTCGACGTGTCAATCGGAACACACAACCAGATGGGCACCTGGAACAACAGCGTCAGCCACGGCCGGATCGCCGGTGCGAACATGTTGGGCGAGCGCAAGTTCTACAACGACGTGCCGATGTACTCGACCGGCTTGTTCGACTCGCGCATCCGCGTCATGGGTCTTACGCCTGAGAATCTGCCCGACCTGGAAAGTTGGGCGCGCCTCGACGCGGCCAATCGGAACTACCAGCGTTTGTTCTTCAAGGATGGACGTCTCGTAGGCGGCTGTCTGATCGGTGACATCAAGATGCAGACGCGAATCATCCAGATGATCCAGGCGCGCCAGGTCACACCAGAGGTGGACCGAGGCAAGTTGCTCGCCGCTTGACCGCGCGATTGCTCGAGGGGCGCCCGGTCGCCGATGCGATGTGGCAGTCGGTGGCGGAGCAGGCGAGCGCTTTCGCAGTCCAGGCTGGTCGTCCCGCGTGCCTCGGGCTCGTCGGCGGCGCCGATGAAGCCGCCGCAGCGTACGCGCGCCAGATAGAGCGGCAGTTTGGCCGGCGTGGCTTGCGCGTGCTGCATCGGCTAGTGGACGGCCCAGAAATCGCCGGTGCCGTGGCGACCCTCAGCATCGACGACACGGTCGATGGGATCGTGCTGTTGACGCCACTGCCGGCGGGCACCGATCCGGTCGCGGCTGCGCTCGCAATCAGTCCTGACAAAGATGTCGACGGCCAGCACCCGATGAGCCTTGGCCGCCTGGCCCAGCGACATGGGTACTTCGCACCAGCGACGGCGCTCGGGGGCCTCCGACTACTGCAGTACTACGAGATACCGCTCGAAGGCACGCGCGCGGTGGTGCTCGGTCGTAGTCCGGTCGTCGGACTCCCGCTGGCACTCCTGCTGTTGGACTCGAATGCGACTGTGACCGTCTGCCATTCGAGAACTCCGCATCTTGCCGAGGTCGCTCGGCAGGCGGACCTCCTCTGCGTTGCCGTGGGTCGCCAGGGACTCGTTGGGCCCGAATTCGTGAAACCTGGCGCGGTTGTGCTCGACTTCGGTACGCATCCCCTGCCTGAGGGTGGCATGGCCGGCGACGTACAGACGGCGTCCGTAGCCGAGGCGGCCGGCGCGATCACCCCCGTGCCTGGCGGCACAGGTCCAACCACCGTCGCCGTCCTCGCGCAGCAGACACTCAGGGCGGCCGAGCAACTTGAACGCACGCGACATTGACGAGACACCGGTTCGCGCCCACGTGCGGATCGCTGGGCGGGTGCAGGGCGTCGGGTTTCGCTATTCGACGTTCGATGAAGCCCGTCGTCGGGGTCTCCGTGGCTGGGTACGCAATCTCGATTCAGGCGACGTCGAAGCCGTGTTCGAGGGCGCGCGCCCAGCGGTCGAGAGCATGCTGCGCTGGTGCACCGAAGGCCCACCCGGCGCGTTCGTACGTCACGTGAACGTAGAGTGGGACGAACCGCCCGAAGGGCTCGTTGCGTTCCAAATCCGACGAACTGGTTACGGTTCGTAGGCCCACATCTTGCTAACGCATACCATGGCTCGCGGGCGAGCGATCCTGAAGAAGCGGGAGATTTCAATCAATGCTCCTGAAAGACCTCCGCGGACTCCCCGTCATCGATCCCACCGCGGCCCGCAAGGTTGGGATAGTCCGCAACTACCAGGTCGACCCGGTCGCTGGCGCTATCGCCGCGATCGACGTCAACGCCGCTGAGGGAGAGGCCGAACAGCGCATCCCAGCGCAGCGCATCCGCCGCGTCGGACAACACGCCGTCATTCTGACCGGTCGCGCCGGCACCAGCCAACTCTCGTCCGATCTCAATCAGCGTTGGCTTGACGAAGATTCTCTGGTGGGACTCGAAGTCCTCGGCGACGACGGCAACCGCATTGGCCACCTCCTCGACGCCCGCTTCAACCAGGACACGCTGAAGATCGACGCGTACCTGCTGCGCTCAGGCTTGCTGGCGCGTTTCAGCCGCGGCGGCGGTCGCATCCTGCCGAACACGGTGCATGCCTGCAGCCGCGAGCTCATGATGGTGACCACCGGGCGAATGAAGGAGTTGCCATCCGTTGCGGACGAGCCGACTTCGACGTTGAGCCTGCCGCTCAAAGCAGAAGACGGCTTGACTGAGCCCCAGTATGAACCTGTCGAGGACGGCCACAAAGTCAGCTACGAGCCCGTCGCCGACGGTCATCCGGTCTCGGCGAATCGATAGGACAAGCTCGAACCTCGGCTACGATTAGCCACATGGCTTTATCGACGGCCGCCGCGTCGTCTTTTTCGCTGACAACGCTCGACAACGGTCTGCGCGTGATTCTTCGCGAAGTGCGCGAGCGACCGTTGGTCGGTCTGTGGATGTGGTACCGCGTCGGCGGCCGCAACGAGCTGCCCGGTACGACCGGGGTTTCGCACTGGGTCGAACACATGCTGTTCAAAGGCGGCAAGCGCTTCGGCAAAGGCGAAATCACCAAGGAGATTTCGCGGCGTGGGGGAGCGCTCAACGCCTTCACCTGGATCGATTGCACGGCGTATTTCGAAACGTTGCCTTCGGACGAGATCGACCTCGCGCTGGCAATCGAGTCCGACCGCATCTATGACACACGCATCGAGCCCGAGGAAGCCGAAGCTGAGCGAACCGTCGTCATCAGCGAGCGAGAGGGCAGCGAGAACTACCCCGAGTTCTGGCTGCGCGAAGAAGTACAGGCAGTGGTGTGGCGCGAGCACCCGTATCGGCTCGGGGTCATTGGTCCAAAAAGCAATTTGCGCGCCATGACCCGGGAGGATCTCTACGCGCATTACAAGCGCTATTACATGACCAACAACGCCACGCTGGTGATCGTCGGGGACTTCTCGTCCAACCAGCTGCTCGATAAGATCCACAACGAGTTCGATAAGCATCCCGCGGGACCACCCCCGCCAGAGCTCAACATCCAAGAGCAGCCTCAAACAGGCGAGCGACGGGTCATCGTTCGCCGTCCTGGGCCGACGCACTACGTCATGCTGTCGTACCACGCGCCTCAGGCGAGCCACCCCGATGCCGCGCCGCTCGTGGTGCTCAGCTCAGTCCTGGGCGGCGCTTCCAGTCCGATCGCGTGGGGCGGGGCACGCGGCCTGGGGCGCAGCTCGCGCCTGTACCGCGGGCTCGTCGACGGCGAGATCGCCAGCAGCGTTTCGGCCGGTTACGAGCTGACTCTGGACCCGTATGTGTTCGCGTTCGACGCGACTCTGCGCAACGGAGTCGAGCCCGCACGCGCGGAAGACGCCATCGTCAAAGAGATCCAGCGCATCCAGTCGGACGGCGTGCCTGAAGAAGAGCTCGCCCGCACGAAGCGCCAGTTGCACGCGCAGGTCGTCTACTCCCTCGAGGGCGTCACGAACCAGGGCTTCGCTCTCGGCTTCATGAATCTCGTCGCCAGAGACCCGGCCGCGTGGCAAACCTTCCCTGAAGCCTTGCAGCGAGTCACATCGGACGACGTGCAGCGCGTCGCGAAAACGTACCTGCTCGAGGACCAGCGGACAACGGGTTGGTTCATCCCCAGCGTCAGCGAGAACGGGGCGGTCAGCTGATGGCCACGGTCGCAGGCAGTGCGCTCCGTCCCGAGCGCTTTCCTTTCAAGAACGGCCTGGTGTTACTGCACAACCGCGCGGCGTCGAACCCGTCGGTGGTTGTGCGCGCTCTGGTGCGAGCCGGAGCGAGCCGCGAGACACCTGGCGATCACGGCGTCGCCGGGTTGACCGGCCGCATGCTGCGTCAGGGCACCGAGCACATCGGCAAAGTCGAACTGGCGGAGGAGCTCGACGGTATGGGCGCCGGGCTGTCGGTCGACGTTGGCTATGGGCTGGTCGCGGTATCGATCAAGTGCCTGAGCGGCGATTTCCGTCGCGCGCTCGAGATCATCTCCGAGCTGGTACGACGGCCAACGTTTCCAGCCGACGAGCTCGAACGACTGCGTGGCCAGGTGCTGACCGATCTCACCGAGATGGAAGACAACACACGCGTCGTGGCCGAGCGAACGTGGCGCGAGCTTGCCTATCCGTCCACGCATCCATTCAGTCGGCTGACAGTTGGCAATCGCGAAACCATCCAGCGTGTCGACCGCGACGAGCTGAACGCATTCCACGAGGCCTGGTACGGGCCAAATCAGACGACACTCATGGTCGTTGGCGACGTGGAATTCGACGCAGCCGCCGAAGCCACGGACCACCTTTTCGGAGACTGGCCAGGCGTACGCATCGAGCGCGTCGAAGCGTCGATGCCCGCGAGCGACCTGCCGCCTCGGGAACACCGCGAGATCGCGATGGCCGGTAAAACGCAGGCCGACGTCGCCATCGGACTGCCCACGCTTGATCGATCCGCGCCCGACTACTACGCTCTCAGCTTCGCCAACCACATCCTCGGGCGTATGTACTTCATGGGACGCTTCGGGGAGAAGGTGCGGGACGAGCAGGGCCTGGCGTACTACGCAACGTCGGAGCTCCACTCCAGCTACGGACGAGGCGCGTGGCTGATGCGCGCGGGCGTCAACCCGCGCAACCTGGACAAAGCTCTGGACAGCATCAATTTCGAGCTTCGGCGCTTTCTCGACGATGGACCGACGGAAGACGAGCAGGCCGACGGCGTGCGCAGCTTGCTGGGCAGTCTGCCGCGCCAGCTTGAAACCAACGAAGGCGCGGCTGCCGTCATGGCCGAAATCGAGCTGTACGATCTCGGGCTGGACTTCCTCGAGCGGTATCCATCCATCGTGCGCTCCCTCACGCGCGACCAGGTGATCAATACCGCCCGAGCCTGGCTTCTACCCGAGCACTTGGTGACTGCGATCGCCGGTCCGCCGCGCGGCTGAACTTGCCCGACGGAGCGCTGCAAGGCGTCAAGCTCGAACGCGACGTCGAGCTCGGCGGGGTACGTCTGCGCGTCCTGGATTGGCCCGGGCACGGCCGACCGCTGGTGTACGTGCCGGACCCATTCACGTTGCAGCCTGATCTCGCGCCGCGCATCGCGGCCGCATTCGCGCCGAAGCATCGAGTCGTACGCATTCAGCCGCGCTCGGACCTGCCGTACCAGGCACAGATGGACGATATTCGGCGCGCGATGCAGCAGTTCGGCTTCGCCGATACAGTGCTGCTTTCGAGCGGCGGTGGCGCCTGCATCGTGCTGCCGCTCGCGAGCTGGTATCCGCGCCTCGTCAACTCAGTGCTGCTGATCGATCCCTGCTACGAGCCGCCAGCGCACGACTCTCTCACTGCCCGATCGCTGCGCGATTGCCCGCCTGACTGGGAGAGGCTTCAAGGTCGCTGCCGCATGTTGACGACGAAGTCGGAGGAGCTCGTCCCGAAGCTCGAGGAGCTGCTCTAAAAACGTCCGGCGAGCCAACCACCGCAGCTTGCACCGACCATTGCCACAACGTCAGTCAGTGTGAGCTGCACGAAATCGATCGCGGGCAGACCGGCGAGTCCGAGCTGGCGCGCCAGGGCTGCCTCTCGCGCTGCATCGACGGTCACGCTCACGAAGATGAACGCGA
>JAFAPL010001064.1 GCA_019247135.1 Chloroflexota bacterium
CCGTCTCACAGCTCCTTGGCGTTGCGGTGCCTGGCTTCTGGTTGGGCATCCTCTCGATCAGCCTGTTCAGTCTGGTCCTGGGCTGGCTTCCTCCAGGTGGGCGGGGCGATTTCCTCAGAGACCCAGTCGGCGAGCTCAAGTTCCTCCTCCTGCCAGCGGTGACTCTGGCGCTCCCATTCGCGGCCGGCTGTCGTTCCTGGGCCTCGGCACGCAGCCGCCGGATCCGAGCTGGGGAACGATGCTCAACGACAGTCGCGCCTATTTGCGCGAAGCGCCGTGGTACGGACTGTGGCCGGGCGCGGCGCTGACCGTTTTGCTGGTCGCGCTGAATTACCTCTCCGACGCGCTGCGCGAGGCGCTGGACCCGAGACGCGTTAACCTGCGTTAGCACATGGAGACCGCGAAACCATCCCAAAAGACGCTCGCCGTCGAGATCCTCTCGCCTCGAGCAGGCACGCTGGCGGTGATCGGCCAGTCGATCAGCGTGGGCGGCAATGTATTCGGTCGGGGCGAGCCAGAACCAGTGGACGTCGAGAGTGTCGTGGTCCAGGCGGGCGCCAACCCACCCGTTGAGGCGAAGCTCACCCGCGTCGCGCATACCACTATTCCAAGCTTCACCTTCCAGGCCACGCTTCAGGTGCCAGGTCCGCCCGGGCCACTGAGCATCCTGGTCACGGCGCATTTCGATAACCCGCAGACCGCGGAACAATCGCAGACGGTCACCGCGACCGCGGGCGAGCTGACAGGCTTCTGGACTGGGGACGATCACACACAGTACTTCGTGAAGCAGAATGTCAACTCCGTCTGGTGGGTTGGCATGGATACCGTTCCTGGTGTGCACGGGTCCGGGCTGACCATGACAACTGTCTTCCACGGCGGATTTCAGGAATTTCAGTCGGTGCCTTTGCCGACGCAGGCTGCCGCCACCATCGAACCAGCTTCGGGTACGGGCATCAGCGGTGTGTGGGCAGACGTGCCGCGTGGGACCCGAACCTCGAACGGCACACTGACACTCGTCCCTTCCCAGGAGCTGAACGGCCAGGTACACCAGCTCCAGGTGCTCGCGAGCACTGGAGGGTTCACGACCACAACGTTGACTCGAATCCTCACCTCGCCCGAGCCGATACTGGATCTCCAGAGCCTGCTCGGCCAGGTCCAGAAGAACGTCGACGGCAAGTCATTGGGCGACAATCTCAAAGGCTACAAGGACCACGTCGTGCTCTTTGGCACGCTCATTCCCCAGCGCGCTGAGAGCGTGCTCGTGAACTGGTCAGTCAATGCCGACCGGACCTATCACGGCTTCATCTGTGCTGACGCGGATGGAGAGCATGACGCGGACGCCAATATCGACATCGCGGTCGAGCGTGACAAACTGGATTCCGGTGGTGACTTCGACCACCCCGGATTCTGGACCGAGGGTTGGGAGCCGGGTGTTGATCCAAACGACATCAAGGATAAGCTCGACGACCAGGACAATCACCTCCACGTCGAGCTGGTGATGTTCGGTCGTGCAGCGAAGTGCAGCCAGCCCGACCACTTCGACGATCCACCTCTCGTGCCGGGCTGGCAGGAGATGGACGGCAACAGCGTGCTCGTCAACGGCCGGCCGCTCAACGGTCTTCCCCTTGATCCGCTTGCTGGACTTGACGCCGTCCCCACCCGGGTGGTGGCCCTCAACAGCAAGCCTCTGGTCGGATTCACCCTGCGAGTAACGGGAGCGCTGGTGCTGGATGTCGGCCATCTCACGGACGACGACAAGCAGGAAATCCATCCGGTGTATGCAATCGACGTGATGGACGCCACACCAAAGGACAATCTGAGCGGCGTCTGGGGCGACAATCTCGGAAATACGTACTACGTACGTCAAGTGGCCGACACCGTGTGGTGGTTTGGCATGTCGCCAGTGCGCGACAAATCGTTTGGCCAGGTCTTCCAGGGAACGCTGACGAACGGAATTATCGATGGCGCGTGGCAGGACGTTCCTTTCGGACATGGCGATGCTTCCGGTGGTCTGCGACTCACGCTCGATCCTGGCAAACTCCGGCTGGTGCCCGATGCCGCGGGAGCATTCGCCGACCGACGGTGGTTGAAGCTCTACGACAGCTAAGCCATCGCTGAGCGGCCAGCGTGTCGCTGCCGCGACCCAAACGTGCAGCAGGTCAGCGTTGTGCTCCAGTACGCGCAGGGTTCAGTGTTGCGGCGACCGGCGCTTCCAGGTCGCGCAGCAACACCTCCAGCTGCCCCAGCCACTCTGAGGCCGACACGAGCCCAATGACCGACCGCAAGCGCTCCGGCGAGCCGGCGAGCTCCGGCTCCGATAGGCTCGCCAGGGCCGCACTGCGCACCTTCCCCGAGGCGTCTGATGGATCGGCAACGCGCAGCGGGTGTCCGCTGCGGATCTCCTCGGCCAATCGAACGATATTCGCAACCCCCATATCGGCCAGAGTCGCCAGAGTCCCGGCTGGCGCGCCGGCGTGTGTCGCCGCATACCCGTGTTCAAATAACCAGTCCAGCACATCACCAATCAACAGCAAGCTTTTGCCACTGCTCAGCAACATCGCCCAGACGTCGACACCGGATGCTTGCCGCGTTCGCTCGTGTAGAAACTGCTCGAACACCTCCTGTGCGCGAATCGCTTCGGTCCGCGCGATGCGATGCGAGCCGCTTACGTGTTCGACCGGTTCATCGACATCGGTGAGCATGCGTCGAAAGCTGAACGAGAGCGAGCTGGCGGCCGCATCGTACAGGTCGGCTATTGCCGAGCGGAGCTGACCCTGCGCGCCTCGCGGCCACAGCAGAAGTCCTACGACTGCGCTGATCGCCACACCCAGCGCGGCGTCCTCCACACGCACCAATCCGATGTGCCAGTCGGTCGGCGCGAGGATGTTGAACAAGACAACCACCAGCATGCTGAAGGCAACCTGGCCGACCACAAAACTGACAGCCGTGGGCGTGTACGCCGCCAGAAACACGAGGAGCGGCAACACCACCCACCACAGCCACGGCACGCCAGCGGTAACGCCCACGAACGGCACGGCAATCAGGACTCCGAGTGCGGTGCCGCCAAGCGTCAGCAGCGCACTACGGCCCGTGGCCGAGACCTTGCTGCGTAGTGCAGAAAGCGTTCCCAGCACCACCCAGAACGCGAACGGGACCGCAAGCGAGCGGGCAACGAAAACAGCGACTGCGACCGCAAGACCCGTGCGCAGGCTGTTGCGGAGCCAGATCGACGATGGCGCGAGCTCCTCACGCAGCGTGTCCGCCACGCCGCGGCGGCTGAGCTCCGGTGCCGATCCTGTGGTTGGGACTCCGGCAATCACCTCCGCGTTCTGGGCAATCGCCAGGGCCATCATCGACATCAGTCGCAGCGGATGCGCCGCGACCAATCCGTCCAACACCGTCTCTGGTGGTGCACCACCAGAGAGTTGTTCGGCTACCCAGCGGTCCAGGGCAGCGCGGTGTGCGTCGCGGGCCGTCACGAGCGGCTCGATATCGCGGGCGTCACCGTTGCCTTCCAATAATGCGGCGCTCGCCTGCAACGCACCCACAACGGCTTGGCGAAGCGCGGTGGCTTCGTCGGTCGCCGCTGAGGTGTGCGTGTCCGCGGTGGAGGCGGCAAAGGTGAGCGCGCGATCGAGCTCGGTGGCCAACTCGGCAAGCGCGCGATCGCGACGGGTAGCACCTGATGGTCTGCGTTGGGCGACAACGAAGCCACCTCTGAGACTCGCGAGTTGCTCACGAGCCACATGCTCGAGCTGCGTCGCGTGACCCGGTGCGGCAACAGTTCCAGCCACCGCTCGTATCACGGACGCCGCGAGCTTACGCAATACGACATGACTGGAGCGCGGCCAGATCAGCCAACCCGCAAGTACCGCCGCGCCCGCGCCAACCATCCAGCCGCCGAGGCGCGGGACCGCGCCGTCGATGGAAGCGTAGTTTGTGACCGACAAAATGAAGGCCAGCATCAG
>JAFAPL010001112.1 GCA_019247135.1 Chloroflexota bacterium
CGGGCGCGAAACGGACGTAGTCCAGCTCAGGAAGCTGCTGGATCCGACCACACCGGGGTCTCGATTGCTGACGCTGGTCGGGCCGGGCGGGGTTGGCAAGACCCGCCTGGCGGTGGCCGCTGGCGCCGAGCTGGCTCCGCTGTACCCCGACGGCGTGGTGTTCGTCGATCTGGGGCCGCTGCGCGACGCGCGGCTGGTGGCAGCGGCCATCGCCCGCGCCCTGGACGTGCGGGAAAGCGGCGGACGCAGCGCCCGCGAGCTGCTGCTGGACCACCTCCGCGACCGGCAGCTTGTGCTGCTGCTCGACAACTTCGAGCACCTGCACGAGGCGGCGCCGCTGCTGGCCGAGCTGCTGGCCGGCTGCCCGCGCCTGGCGCTGCTGGTCACCAGCCGGGCAGCGCTGCGCCTGCGCGGCGAGCAGCGCTTCGCCGTGCCGCCGCTGGCCACGCCCGAAGATCCGAGCGCACCGCCGGCCACGATCGCGGCGTCGCCGGCGGTGCAGCTGTTCGTGGAGCGGGCACGGGCGGTCGCCCCGGACTTCACGCTCACCGAGGCCAACGCGGCCACGGTGGGCCGCATCTGCCGGCGGCTGGATGGCTTGCCGCTGGCCATCGAGCTGGCGGCGGCGCGGACGGGGCTGCTCGGGCCGGAGGCGTTGCTGCGGCGACTGGAGCAGCGGCTGGGGCCGCTGGCGCTGCTGACCGGCGGGGCGCCGGACCTGCCCGAGCGCCAGCAGACGCTGCGCCGGACGTTGGCCTGGAGCCACGACCTGCTGGGGCCGGCCGAGCAGGTGCTGTTCCGGCGCCTGGCGGTCTTCGCCGGCAGCTGGACCCTGGAGGCGGCCGAGCAGGTCTGCGCCGACGCCGGTACCGACCTGGAGCCGGCGGCTGTGCTCGATCTGCTGGGCTCGCTGGTCGACAAGAGCCTCGTGCGCCGCCGCCCCGCCGCCAGCGCCGAGGCGCGCTTCGCGATGCTCGAGGCCATCCAGGCGTACGACCTCGAGCTGTTCGAACGCAGCCAGGAGGTGGCCGCCGTCCGCCGCCGCCACGCGGCCTACTACGTGGCCTTGGGCGAGGCCGCCCAGCCGCAGCTCAGCGGGCCGGACCACGCCCGCTGGATGGCCCGCCTCGGCCGCGAGCATGACAACGTGCGCGCGGTGCTGCGGTGGGCGCTGGAGACGGGCGAGCTGGACGCGGGCCTGCGCCTGGCGAGCGCCATCTGGCGCTTCTGGTGGCTGCGGGGCTACCTGCGCGAGGGCTACCAGTGGTTGGCCGAGCTGCTGGAGCGGAGCGCGGCCACGGGCTCGCTCCGGCTGCGCGCCAAGGCGCTCAACGCCGCCGGCGGTCTGGCCGATGGCCTGGGCGACTACGCCCGCGCGCGCGCGCTGTACGAGGAGAGCTTGGCCGCCGCCCGCGCCTGCGGCGATGCTAGGCGCGTGGGGCGGGCGCTGCACAGCCTGGGCTACCTGGCGGCCGAGCTGGCAGACACCGCGCGCGCCGCCGACTGGCTCGAGGCCTGCCTGGAGCGGGCGCGCGCCGAGCACGACGACGCGCTCGTGGGCGTGGCGCTGGCCACGGCCGGCCAGGTCGCCCGCCAACAGGGCGACCTGAGGCGCGCGGCCGAGCTGCTCGACGCGGGGCTGGGCTGCCTGCGCCGCCGCCGCAACAGCTTGTGGGCGGGGGCGGCACTCGTGGAGCAGGGCCACGTCGCGCGCCAGCGGGGCGACTGGGCGACGGCCGCGGACCGCTATCGGGATGCGCTCGACCTGTTCGGCGCCCTGGGCGAGGGCTACAGTTTCGGGACTGCCCGCTGCCTGGAGGGCCTGGCCGCCATCGCCGCCGCTCGGGGCCACGCGCCGCGGGCGGCGCGCCTGCTCGGCGCCGCCGCCGCGCTGCGTGAGGCCGTCGCGGCGCCGCTGACGCCGGCGGCCCGGCCGGCCTACGACCAGCTGCGCGCCACGACGCAGACCGCGCTCGGCGCCGAGCGCTTCGGCGCCGCCTGGCATGCCGGGCGGGCGCTGTCGTTGGCGGACGCGATCGCCCTGGCGCGGGCCGGTGACCCAGAGCCGCCACCAGCCCTCGGCAAGGATGGCGACACGCGCGGGAACATCTGAGCCGGCCAGCGCCGATGGGGTGGGGGCGCGACTCGCTCATGGCCAGCAGTGCCGGCCGGCCGCGTGTGGCGGAGGCGCGGCTGGTCGATGTCGCGGGCGCCTCGGATGTTGCGGTTGGCGCACACGCAGCAGACAGGCAGGCCGGGAGCCCGAAGCTGGTCCGCCCACGTCTCGACCGGCACGCCCGATAGGGAGCCCACTCGACCCACGAGCCGTCGTAGACCCGGTGACAGGAGGTGCCGAACGGGCCGGGCTGACGCCCGGGGCGTTGGCCGTCGCCGCCGCACGCCGCCACACGCGCGCGCCCTCGCCCGGTGCGGCGAGCTGGACTACCTGCATGGCGACCCGGCAACCGGTCGCAGGCACCTCGAGCAAACACTGGCCGTCGCGCGACTGGTCGGCGACCCTCACTGCTGCATGGTCCTGCGCCAGGTCGCGCTGTTCGCCGCCGACCAGCTGCGCGATCGTATGGCGCTCAAGCGATTCGTTCCCGCGACCAGCGTGTTCAAATAAGGTGACGGCGTGAATCGCGTGGGGGAACTGGAGGTCATCCGCCGCGCCTACGCCCAACAAGTCATGGACGCGGCCGGCGTCGCCAACCAGCGCGTCGAAGCAGCCTTCGCCTCGGTGCGGCGTGAGGACTTTCTCGGCCCTGGCCCATGGCCTATCTTTCGGTGGCGGCGCTTCTATCAGAACACGCCTAGCGCGGACCCTGTCTACCTGTACACCGACGTCGTCGTTGGCATCCTGGCAGAGCGCCACCTCAATAACGGTCTGCCGTCGCGGCATGCCGGCCTGCTCGCTCACGCTCAGCCCAGGGAGGCGAACATATGATCCGCGTGGGCGCGGGTGTCGGTCAGTACACGGCGATCATGGCCAAACTGTGGGCGGCTCGGACGAGTGACTGCGATCGAGTTGATTCCGACTTTGCCGCTCGCGCTGCGGCCAACCTGGCGTACGTGTTAATAGGTTGCACGTCGTCTAGGGCGACGGCGCTCTGGTGCCCTTCGGTCAGGCCGACCGCTTCTGGCACGGCGGCACGTTCATCGACCTGGCCGATGCACGCACTCGAGCTGAGCGGTGGAGCCGGGACGTGGCTGGCCAGCGTCGCCACGGGACCACCTCGAGCATCCGATCGACCTTCGAGCAGCACGAACGAGCCCACCTGCTGGCGTATGACGGTGTGCCGTTCGAAGTGCCGATCACCGGCCAACGGCACGCCACGCCGTCAAGCGTGACGCCCGCCGCGGCGCGGCCGCGCCACGGGTAGACACGATCCCCGCTGGATCTCGCCAACGGTCGCATCCCTCGAATCCAGCAGTCGTCTGACCACTCATGCGGCGGCCGAGGTCCTCCAGCACGCGAAGCCTGGACACGAACATAGTGTTGATTTCGTCCAGAACCCCTTTTTTGAGGCGCGCCCCGTAGCTTTTGGTAATCGGGAGTCTTAATATGCACGTTGGAGGCAAGATGCTCGTCTGTAGCCGCGCGATCCTTAGCACTCACCCACCGTCTCTTGCCAACCCAAAAGCCTGACCAGAAACGTGCCTACGGTAATTGAACTGAGCACGAGATGAGCCCAAACCAGCTAAGCCGGCCACGGAAGCCTCCCATACGGCTCGGTGCGGTTATTGTCGCTGCGCTATTAGTCGGTGTGGCGCATGGCCCTGTTGGCGCTCAAGAGGGGTCTCCAGACTTGCCAGCTGCGGATTCGAGCGGTGCCAGCCAGAGCGGTGAGTTCGCGACTCATCCAGGCACCCCTGTGTCTGAGGTAGCCACGCCTGAACCAACTGCTACGGTGAACTCGCGCATCGGTACATCCACGATGTCAACTGCCGATGTTGCGTCGAACGCTGAACCGTCCGTGGTCCAGATCCTCACTCCTAGTGGCGCAGGTACGGGGTTCAAGATGGCGCCTGGCGTTATTGCTAATGAACACGTGGTTTCAGGCCTTAGCCGCGTCGAACTGATCACGAGCGATCAGCGGCGATTCGGCGCGACGGTATCGAGTACGGACAAACTGCGCGATCTAGCGTTGCTAGCGCCAGACGAGCCGCTACCGGATTTGCAGACCGAACCCGCTGAGCAACAGCGCCAGGGTGATGAACTGCTCGTCCTCGGCTACCCGAAACCGACAGTGCTGGGCGTTGGCGGCACACCAAGCCTGACACGGGGGATTCTTTCGGCCCTCCGGCAAGAAAACGGGGTCTGGTTGGTTCAGACGGATGCTCCAGTAATCCTGGCAACTCCGGAGGTCCAATCTTGAATGCCCAGGCACATGTAATTGCGGCGGTCTCATTTGGCTTACGCGACACTGTCGGGCTCAATTTTGGGATTGCGTCTGAATCCATCGACGCCTTCTTGGCGGCGCCGGCGGCTCCCCCCGCAGTTATGCCTCAGGCGATGCCAGCGCCTACCGACACGCCCGCACCGCGAGACAACCGTCGAGTAAGCGCGGCAGACGCTTATGCGCTTTTCCCATCCGTGCTGAGATCGGCCCTGGCTTCGTCAACAAGGG
>JAFAPL010001127.1 GCA_019247135.1 Chloroflexota bacterium
GCGGATCTGAAGTTGGATCGACAGGCTGGCGTCTTGCGGGTGCGCGGCCTGTGGCTCGACGACGCGGAGGTCAGCGAAGCCCAGGATGCGCTCGAACGGCTCGCGGGGCATCTGGGCGCAAGTGACGTCTACATGCCCTAGTCGATAAGAATCTCGACGCGCTCGCCGTTCTCACTCGACACGTCGAAGATCACTCCGCGGCGACCCGAGCGGATCGCCTCGAACAGGTCATCGACGCTTTCCAGCCCGGGCACATTCCGAAGCCGACGGGCGAAGCCGAGGCCAAACCCCGCCATGCTGATTGGCACCGACACATTCGTGCGCAAGCGCCCCGAGCGCTGATCCGTAACACGCACCCGGAACCACCGCCCGCGGTCCTGCTGCAAACTCGATTGCCCGCGCTCGCTGATGGCCGCGAGCAGGTCGGCGGCTTCGGTGGCCGTGATCTTCTGCTGCTCGAGCAACTCGAGGATGCGCAGCCGCTCCGACTCGCTACCGCCAGCCGCGGTCATCCTCGGGCGTGATCCAGTGCGCGCAGCAGCTCATCGGCGTCCTGGGCCGACAGCTCGCCTGACTCGACCATCTTCAACACTCGTTCGACTTCAGGATCGGTCGTCACCTCGCGTGGCGGCGCCTGCTGCACGGTCGCGCGCTGTGCCCGGGCCTGCAAGGACGATGCCTCCTCGACGCGCACCGAGCCCATCTCTGTGGTCAGCACCAGCTTCGCCGCGGCGCCCTGGCTCGACCCGTACGAGTTTCGAATCGACCCCAAGCTGGTGTGCGCTTCTACGCACACGTCCAGACCGCGCGCCAGCTCGAGTCGCACCGAGCCCATCGTTGCGCGAATTCGATGCTCCCCAGCCTGGAGCTGTGAGACCTCGAGCCTGACTGAGCCGGCGTGCGTTTCGACGTCGAGGAATCCACCGACGTCTCGGCCCGCCACGCTACCCGCATCCGCCGCCAGGTGCAGCACGCCATGCACGTTGACCAGGTCGATCTTGCCAGCGCTCGCCTTGATGCCGAGCTGGCAGCCGTCCAGACCGCGCACGCTCACGCTGCCCGCGCTGGTTTCCACGTGCGCACGCACGTCGGAAGGCACGTAGATCGCCGCACGACATTCCCAGCCGCCAAACCAGTGGAAACCGTGCATCGCCTCGAACGTCGCGCGCACGACGCCGTTGTGCTTGTCAATGTGGACATTCACACGCTCAGCCGAGCGCTCGGACAGCTCGATGCGCGCGGGCTGGCCCGGCTCGGTTGGCAGCACCGTCAGCGCGCCAAACTCCGACCGTAGTTCGAGCTCGGGTGGTTCGCCGAGCGGAAGCTCCCAGACGCGATTGTTGATCGACATATGCTCCTCTGGTCAGAGCGCGCGCAAGCGCGCGGCGGCTTCATTCGCGTTCAGATCACCGGCCGCGAGTGCGTCGAGAATCTCTTGCCGGCGCTGGGCGAGATTGGCGTCCTCCGGGCGCACCTCGAAGCCCATCGCCTGGACCACTTCATTCAGCCGGCCTACGACGGTTGGGTACGAGATGCCCAGCTCTTCCTCGACATCTTTGATTTTTCCGCGGCATCGAATAAAGGTCTCCACGAACTGGAGCTGCTCACGCGTCAAGCGCGCCAGCCGGCCCAGCGTGAAGTTGCCCTGCAAGGCCGAGCCACAGGCAGGGCACTCGAGGCGGACGATGCGCAGGTCGTCGTTGCAGACCGGGCAACGGGTCAGCACCTGATGGGCGGGCCCACCTCGCGTCGCATCCCAGCCGTTGAATTCCGACGGGCTCATGCTGAAGAAAATTAATGCTCGACTTGAAATTTGTCAAGCCGGGCTCAAAATTTGCTTTGCGCCCAGAAGCGATGCACGGGATGCAGACGCACTCTGGGCGCGGCGGCGCCAGGGCACAGACGACGAGCAGTGCGTCAGTGCTGCCCGTTTACCCGCTCGACCTCGGCCGCCGGGCACTCATAGCCATCGTGCAGGATGACGTACGCCGTCGCACCGCGCTGACCGAGGCCCCGAACCTGGACGATTCGCTCCTCTTCGGGCCGTTCTCGACAAAGAATGCACGCGCACGGTTGGATGTGGTGCGGGGCGGGCAGCTCACGCACCCAATCGCCAACTCGCACGACCCCGTTCGACACCCGCGCTTCATCCAGATTGGCTTTCA
The DNA here is from genome assembly GCA_019247135.1 of Chloroflexota bacterium. Next base: position 2,166 of record JAFAPL010001127.1, read on the forward strand.
GCGGCGGAATGGTCTCCCGCCACTGAGCGTACAGGTGCGCGTGCGGCATGTCGGTTGGGGAGCCTCAAGTGGAAGTGTACTGTCAGCTCGTCAATCCACTACCCGAGTTCAGTACGCGTGGCGTTTCAGTGGCGCGGCCAGATGGACATGAATCAGATCAGGCAGAGTGATCCTTTTGGATTGCGACCGGGTGCCGCGGCTCGTAGAGGGCGAGCTCGCTGCCGCCAGGAATCTTCATCGAGGCCACACGCCCAAAGCCCGCCTCGGTGACGGGGTTAGGGAACTCGGCGCCGCGCGCCTTGAGCTCCTCCATGCTCGCGTCGAGGTCGTCACACATCAGGTACAGCTCGTGGTGACCTGGTCCTTCGTCGGGATGGATTCCCAGCTCGGCGGGCGGCAACGCAAAGATGAGCCAGCCACCACCGGCGTCGACCGAGGCGAACCCGAGCACATCGCGCATGAACGCGCGAACGCCGTCGGCATCCTGCGAAAAGATGATCGCGTGTACACCGTTGATAGCGGCCACGGCCGAACCTCCCCATAGCGTGGAGCCCCAGAGTCGGAAACCGCCCTCGAACGCATTCGCGTTCGCGCCCGGCCGCACATTCGGCGGCAGGTCCTTCACCAGTTTGGCGTTGCCGCCGCCCAGGACGATGTAGTCAGGCTGGAGCGCGGCAGTCATCTGGTCGAGCACCGCGGTGACTTCTTTGCGCCATTTCTTTTTCCCGAGACGCTTCAGTCCACGTAACCCGACGTAGTCCTCGTAGGTGAGCTTGTTCTTGTATGGCAGGTGGGCCAGCTCCATTGGGACGACCGAGCCATCGACGATCATGGCGGAGCCGAGACCAGTGCCGAGGCCGAGAAACAGCATGCGGCCGCCTTCGTAACTGCCGAGTGCCTGCATGGCGGCGTCGTTGATCAGGCGCGTGGGATGGCCGAATGCAGCAGTAAAGTCGAACCCGACCCAACCCGGGCCTAGATTGACGGGTTCTTTTGCCGGCGCGTTGTGCACGACCGGGCCCGGGTAGCCCACCGACACCACGTCGTACTGCCAATCCGATGTCAACCCTCTGACGACATCGACCATAGACCGCGGCGTCAGGTCGGGTCCCGAGTCCACCTTGCGCGGCTCAGCCTGTCCCGTGACCAGGACCTTGATGTGGGTGCCGCCGACGTCAACCGCAAGAATCCGCATGCTCTGGAACTTCTTCGTAGCAGGTCAGGGTCTGTTCAGCGTACTCCACAGGCCTCCGCCAGTCGCCACGACGACCGACGCGATCGCGGTCGCACCCAGCGTTACCAGCCACATGAAGGCCGAGAGCAGCAAGATGTGATTTTCGCGCTGCTCGACCAGTCGCAGCGAACGGCCCGCGACGACGAATCCGCCGCGCCATTGTTGGACCACGGCGGCGCTCCGAACGCCCGCTTGTGGCTGCCAGGTGATCGCGTCCTGACCTCCACGCCGCACCGCCTCGAACACCGTTGGCGGAAACGGCGGCGCTCCGCCCTGCAGTACCGCCGACGATGCGATCTGCGCTCCGCTGCTGTCAAAGACGATGACGAACGGCGCCAGCGAGCTCGAGATGTCGATGCTGTCGGAGGGGAGCACCGCCGTCGGCGGCGCGCCAGCATCGAGTCGCGCGGCCGCGTCCTCCGCGAGTTGGACCTGCGGATCGTTGGCGCTCTGTCGCAGGTCCTGTTGGACGGCACCATAGGCGAGTGCCGCGAGCCCGGTCACCGCCACCGCGATCGGCGTCCAGATCGTCGCAGCCCGACACAAGATCGGCAGCCACCAACGTGCAGTCACGTGTGCGATTGTTTCACCGTCAGCCGCGGCGACCAATGCACCGCCGGACTACAGAGCGGTCTTGATCTCGGCTTTGAGCGACTTCCCAGGGCAGAATGAACGGTCCATGAGGAGCGCGGCCTGCAGTCGGGCGATACTTCGGCACGTGTTGAACTCACAACACAAAAGGAGCGCATGATGAGTCCACTGAGAAAGACGGCGCTCGTCGCGGGCGTGCTCTACCTGCTCACCTTCGTCTCCATCCCAACCCTGTTTCTGTACCTTCCGGTGCACGATCCGAACTACATCGTCGGCCCGGGCCCCGACACTGGCGTGCTGGTTGGCGGCATCCTGGAGGTGATCGTGGCCCTCGCGGGCGTCGGCACCGCCGTCGCGCTCTACCCCGTGCTGAAGAGGCAAAATGAAGGGCTCGCACTGGGGTTCGTGGGCTCGCGAGTCCTGGAAGGCGCCGGCATCCTCGCTGGCGTCGCGTCCCTCCTGTCGATCGTGAGCTTGCGGCAGGCGGGAGTGGGGACTGGAGCCCTGATTATCGGCCAGACGCTGGCGATCCTGTATGACCGGATTTTTCTCCTTTCCCAGAGCTTGATGCCGGCCGTGAACGACCTTGTGCTGGGCATCCTGCTGTACCAGTCGCGCCTGGTGCCTCGAGTTCTTCCGTTGATCGCATTCATCGGAGCGCCCCTGCTCCTCGCTTCCGATGGCGCCGTTTTGTTCGGCCTCTTGGACCGAACCTCGGGCGCGACGGCGCTCGCCGCCTTGCCTGTCGCCGTATTTGAGTTCTCGGTGGGCGTCTACCTGGGCGTCAAGGGCTTCAAACCCTCTCCGATCCTCCCTACCGATCCGCGAGATGCCGGAGTTGGCGGGTCACTTGCTCCCGCCGCGGGTGTCGGCTAGCTTCGCCCGGGCCTCGCACTGCTGCAGGCCGGCCGAAGCCGGGCTTGAACGATGGATGCCGATCTCCCGAACACGGCCGACGACTGGATCCAGCAGCACGTCCAGCCGACCGGCCCCGCCGAGCCGACGCACATCCGACCCTGGGCGCGGGTGTGGCGCATACCCGTCGCGGACGGCGTCGTGTGGTTCAAGATGTGCGCGCCCGTCCAGAACTTCGAGCCCCGCCTGACGGCCGAGCTGAGTCGCCGCTGGCCTGACCGGGTCGGTTTCGTCCTCGGCTGCGACGTCCAACGCGCGTGGCTGCTGATGGCCGACGCGGGCACGCCCGCGATGGACCTCGGCAACCCGCCGGAATTATGGCTATCCGCGTTGCCCCTGTACGCGCAGCTGCAGCGTGGTGAAGCGCAGCACGCGCACGACCACCTGGCTCACGGTGTACCGGACGTCCGCCTGGCAGCGCTGCCTTCCCTGTACGCCCGCCTGCTGCGGAGCGAGCTGCCGATCGAACCGGACGAGGTCCGCCGGCTGCGCACATTCGAGCCACAGCTCACCCGACTGTGCCGCGAGCTGGACGCGTGCGGAATCCCCGAGACCGTGCAGCACGACGACCTGCACATGGCCAACGTGTATCTGAAGGCTGGTCGAATGCGGATTCTGGATTGGGGCGACGCCTCGATCTCGCACCCGTTCGCATCGCTCGTGGAGACCTTTCGGTTCCTCGAAGAGATCAACGGCCTGCCGATGAGTCCAGGCGACCCGTGGTTCGATCACTTGCGCGACGCCTACCTGGAACCCTGGGGCAGCGGACTGCGCGACACATTTGCGTTGGCCATGCGGGTCGGCATCTTTGCCCACGTCAGCGCGTGGGTCCGACAACGCGACGCACTACCGCAATCGGCAGTTGGGGAGTTCGACCGCGCGTTTGCGATCCTGCTTCGCCGCGCCGTAGCTCAAACTGACTGAGCCGCGTCGCTGGGCGCGTCAAGTTCTACAGAAGGGATAAAAACGTGATCCTCCCCAAGCACCGCGACGCCCGGTTCATCACCATCCGGCGCGGGGGTTCGCTCACGGACTCCGACCATCGGCTCCTGGCTGTGTGGGCGGCCGCCTGCGCGGAGCACGTTCTGCATCTCTTCGAGTCGGAGCAGCCTGCCGATCGCCGACCGCGCCAGGCGATCGAGCAGATTCGGGCCTGGTCGCGAGGTGAGGTCACGATGTCGCAGTCCCGCTCGGCTGGCGGCCACGCCATGGCCGCGGCGAGAGGGTTGAGCGGTGCACCTCGTCACGCGGCATTCGCCGCGGGCCAGGCCGGGGTGGTCGCACATGTCGCCGCACACGAGCTTGGTGCCGCCGCGTACGCGATCAAGGCGGCGCGTGCGGCGGCGCCCACGAGCGAGGCTGAGAGCGCGGGCCGCCGCGAGTGCCGTTGGCAGCGCGAACAGCTGCCTCACCCGATTTGCGAGCTCGTTCTGGACGATCAGCGTTTGCGCAACGACATCTGCTGGTCGGTGTTCGACTGTTGAGACGGCCGCGCGGCCGTCAGCGTGGGCGTTGTGTAGCTACACGTCCAGGTTGCGCACGTATTTCGCGTGCGTCTGGATGAACTTCTTGCGCGGCGGGACCTGGTCGCCCATGAGCATGTCGAAGACTTCGTCGGCGATGGCGGCATCCGGGAGGTCGACTTTGAGCAGCGTGCGTGTCGCCGGGTTCATCGTCGTATCCCACAGCTGCTCGGGGTTCATCTCGCCCAGGCCTTTGTAGCGCTGGACGTCGACCTCGCGCACGTTCTTGTGTTTTTCCTTGATCTCCGCGATCGCCGCGTCGCGTTCCTGCTCCGATTGCGCGTAGTAAATCTCTTTACCGTGGCTCACTTTGAAGAGCGGCGGCTGGGCAATGTAGAGATACCCATCCGTGATGACCTGACGCATCTGGCGAAAGAAGAACGTCAACAACAGCGTCCTGATGTGCGCGCCGTCGACGTCCGCATCAGTCATCACGATGATGCGGTGATAGCGTAGTTTGGCAGGATTGAACGTATCGCTATTGCCTGCGCCTAACGCGGTGATCAATGCGCGAATCTCTTCGAAGCCGAGGATCTTGTCCTCGCGCGCGCGCTCGACGTTCAGAATCTTGCCTTTCAACGGCAGGATCGCCTGGAAACTGCGGTCGCGACCTTGTTTTGCCGAGCCGCCGGCGGAATCACCCTCGACCAGGAACAGCTCGCAGCGGCTCGGGTCTTTCTCCGTGCAGTCGGCCAGCTTGCCCGGAAGCGTCAGGCCCTCGAGCGCGCTCTTGCGAATGACCAGGTCGCGCGCTTTGCGCGCGGCCTCGCGTGCCCTGGCCGCGGTCAGACATTTTTCGATGATCCGCCGGGCGTCCAGCGGGTTCTCCGACAGAAACTGATCCAGGCCAGCATTGACGATGCTCTGGACCGCGGGGCCGACTTCGGCATTGTTGAGCTTGTTCTTGGTCTGGCTTTCGAATTGCGGGTCCATCACCTTGACGCTGACCACCGCGGTGAGGCCTTCGCGAACGTCGTCGCCACTGAGATTTGCGTCTGAGTCCTTCAAGATCCCCGAGCGGCGCGCGTAATCGTTGAGCGACCGGGTAAGCGCTGACCGAAAGCCCGACAGGTGCGTGCCGCCATCGACCGTGTTGATGTTGTTGGCGAACGTATAGACGCTCTCGGCGAAGCTGTCGTTGTACTGCAGGGCGACCTCGATGCTCGTATCACCCACCCGGCGTTCGACATAGAACGGGTTCGGGTGCAGTGGCACGCGGCTCAGGTTCAGGTGGCGAACGAACGAGACGATCCCGCCTTCGAAGTAGAAGGTCCACTCTCGCTCGTCATCTGGCCCGGGCCGTTCGTCGCGCAGGGTGATCGACAGGCCCTTGGTCAGGTACGCCATCTCTCGAAAACGCTGCATCAGCGTCTCGAAGCTGTACTCGAGTGTGGTGAAGATGGACGTGTCGGCCAGGAAGGTGACGGTCGTGCCGTTGCGCTCGTCCTCGGTGGTGTCGCGTACGCGTTCGACCGGGGCATCCGGCACGCCCGCGTGGTAGGTCTGACGGTAGACGCCGCCGTCCTTGCGCACCTCGGCGACGAGCCACTCGCTCAGCGCGTTGACGACGCTGGCGCCCACCCCGTGCAAGCCTGACGAGACCTTGTACCCGCCGCCGCCGAACTTGCCACCCGCGTGCAGCACGGTCATGACGACCTCGAGCGCGGACTTCTGCAACTGCGGCTGCAGGTCGACCGGGATGCCGCGGCCGTTATCGGCGACGGTTACCGAGCTATCGGCGTGGATGGTGACCAGGATGCGGTCGTTGTGGCCGGCCAGGGCCTCGTCGACGGAGTTGTCGACGAGCTCGTACACCATGTGGTGCAGGCCGTAGACATCGGTGTTGCCGATGTACATGCCCGGGCGGCGGCGGACCGCCTTGAGGCCTTCGAGGACCTCGATGTTCGCCGCGGTGTAGTCGCCAGTCGCGGCGAGGTCATCCACGCTTGCAAACTGGTCGTTGTCTTCAGGTTCTTCTACTGGTTGGTTATCGGGAAGTGCCACTGTGAGTTTGCTCGCTGCGCTGGATGTAAAAGACCATGCCCGCGGCGACCAGGCCGCTGGCAATGTAGGCGTTGCCGAGGATGCCCAGGACCACGCCGTACGGGGACTGCAGGTTGACGGCGAGCAGGTCCCACACGCGGCCCATGCCAGCCAGGATCAGCCACGTGAGCACCATTAGCGCCAGGCTCGGCCAGAGGTGGCGCCGGACTACGGCGATGCTGCGCTGGATGGCGCGTAGAGGGCCTGCGTTGGAGACGAAGATCGCCGGAATGCTGAAGAACAGATGCACCGAGGCGTACAGCAGCCCCGCCCCGAGCAGGAGCGTGCCGAGCACCGCAACCGGTGGCGACGCCAGCGCGGTGAACGCGATGAGCAGCAGGACCGGCAGGCCGAGCAGGAGCGCCACGCCGAACAGCAGGGCGACCAGTCCAACGACGTCCACCACCGCGCGCGGCACGCGTCGGCCTGCCGAGAGCGGACCACCACGTTGACCAACGCTCGCGTCGGCGAGACCGCCATAAAACACGCCACCGACGAGCAGCCCGAGCGCCACGCAGGCGCCGAAGAGCGCCACGCCATCAGCCCAGCCGCTGACAAAGGCGAGGTCCTCGTTTGTCGAAGGCAGCCCGACCAGGGTCGGCACACCCAGGGGCGTCCAGACCAGGGCCTCGAAGCCGTTGATCTCGTCTGAGGCGGCGATCAGCCACTGCCGCGTCTGGTCGATCGAACTCTGCAGCTGTGGATCGCCCAGGCCGCGGCGCGGACCAACCCCGACCTGGCGTGTCCATTCGGACGCGCGGGTGGCGAGCGGCCCGACCAGCGGCGAAAACGAGACGTGTGGCCCAAGCCACAGGAACAGGTTCAACAGGACGGGCAGCAGGAGCACCCAGAGCTGGCGATTGAGCGCCGCGTAGCCGGCGGAGAGCGTCTCGATCACCCCGGTCGGCGCCGCCTCACGGCGAGCCGTCGAGGGGTGGTGCACACGCAAAATTGTACTCGAAACGCCCGTTTTCGAACGAGAGTTTCAGGCCCGGGCGTCGGCATTCAGGCGGACGTAGTCGAGGGTCAGACCCCCGTTTTCGCGCCTGATCTGCTCAACACACTCGTGCAGAAAACGCGCATGCAACGCGGCTGGCAGCGCCGCCAGGTGGGCGCGCAGCACGATCGCGCGGGCGTAGTCCGCCAGCGCCTCGGCGCTGGTGAACGTCTGCGGCGAATCCTCGAGCCAGGTGTCGACGTCCACGAAACCCGCGTGCTGCAGACGCTCGCGGGTTTGCTCAGCGGAGTAGTAAAAGCGCCACAGCGGCTTGCCCGCCAGGTGCGCGCGGTACGGCTCCTGCCGCGCGAGCGTGTCCGTCGCGCGCATGAACCCGGCCAGGTTGGCGCCGCCACCGAACTGGCTGACCAGCTGCGCGCCCGGGCGCATCACGCCGTGCAGTCCCGCAAACAGGCGCGCGTGGTCGTCGATCCAGTGGAAGGTGGCGGTCGAGACGACCGCGTCCACGGGTTGACTGGCGCGCAGAACGGTGTCGATTTCCAGCAGGTTGACCTCGACGAACGTGACGCGTTCGGCATGCTGCGCGAGCGTGGCGCGCGCCTGCGCCAGCATCGCGGGCGAGAGGTCCGCGGCGATCACGCGGCCGCGCGGCAAGCGCTCCAGCAGTTGGCCCGTCACGGCGCCCGAGCCGCAACCCGC
>JAFAPL010001129.1 GCA_019247135.1 Chloroflexota bacterium
TGAACGACTCGCCCAGCAATCTCCGGCAATTCGTGAAGAGTTCGAGTTTCTGCTGAAGGCGGCGCAGGAAGCGAGCGTCGTGAGCGAGGATCACAATTTCTGGATCGACTATCGCGCCGCCTACGAAGTTCGACGCGTGTTCCTCGAAGTCGGCCGTCGGTTTGTCGAAGCCGGCGTGCTTGATGAAGCGGAGGATGTGCTGTTTCTCTACCTCGACGAGATTCGGCAGACCGGCACGACGCTAGTTGGCGTCGACCGGCGACCATTGGTCGAACAACGGCGGTTGGAGCTGCGTGACTTCAGCACGGTCGTCCCACCGCTCGCCCTGGGCACGTTGCCACCGGGTCCGCCGCCCGATTCACCGCTTGCGCGAGCTCTCGACAAATTTCTCGGCTCGCCCCCGCCTGCGTCGGCGCCCGACGCGGTACGCGGCCATCCTGGATCAAGCGGCACAGTCACCGGGCGAGTCAGGGTACTGCGATCACTGGCCGAAGCAGACAAGTTACAGCCTGGGGACGTGCTTGTTGCCGAAACCACGGTCTCCACCTGGACCCCACTTTTTGCGACGGCGGCGGCAGTTGTGACCAACACGGGTGGCGTACTTAGCCACTGCGCCGTCGTCGCGCGCGAATACGGCATTCCCGCTGTGGTCGGCACCGGGACTGCCACTGAGATACTTCGCGACGGACAGCTCGTTGAAGTGGACGGCGATGCCGGCATCGTGCGCGTGCTCATCCCATGAGTGGCTCTGGATCGACGTCGCCTACCATGTTGCGTCAGTCAGTGGAACGGCTAGCGCCGAGTGCCTCCGAGGCGCAGGAGGCACTGCTCTGGATGATCAATGGCGCCGCGCTCACGCAAATTGTGCGAGTAGCCGTCGAATTGCGCCTGCCGGATCTGCTGCATGAGCAGCCCATGACCTGCGCGGAGATAGCGAAACACACCGGAGCGCACTTCGACTCAATTCGTCGGCTTGTACGAGCGCTAGCAAGCCTGGGGGTGCTTGATCCTCTTGAAGGTGAACGCTATTGTCTGGCCCCGATTGGGGAGTGCCTCCGCAGTGGAGTATCCGATTCACTGCGTGCTGTCGCGTGTCACGCAGGCGACGCGTCGATGCAGATGGCATGGGCGGCTCTGCTAGATACCGTTCGCACGGGCCAACCCGCGTTCGACTCGAGTTTCGGAATGGACTATGGCACGTACCTCGCCCGAAACGCTGAGGCGGCGCGGATATTCCATGAGCGTTCCAGAGCCGGCGCTGCTCGTATCATCGCTGCGGTACTGGCTGTCTATGACTTTTCGAGATTCAGCCGCATCGTGGACGTGGGTGGCGGATATGGGCACCTCGTCATTGCGCTGCTTCAGTCATACCCAGACGCACGTGGAGTCGTGTTCGACCTTCCGTCGGCGCAGGACGGCGCACGAGAATTGATCCGGTCAGCGGGTGTTGAGAATCGTTGTGACGTCGTGGTGGGAAGCGTCTTTGACGCCGTGCCCGGCGGGGGCGACCTGTACGTGCTCAAGTCGATGCTGCACGGCTGGAACGACAACCGGTGCATCGATCTTCTCAAGAATTGTCGCCGCGCAATGAGCGACGACGCGGTGCTGATGGTGGTCGAGCGTCTCGTACCCGACGGCGAGCGCCCTCCGCTCTACCCGGCACTGGTGGATATGACCCTGCTGGTGCTTGGCGGTGGCCGCGAGCGATCCCCGGGGGAGTATGGATCGATCCTGCGTGCTGCTGGCTTCAGAGTGGTTCGCGTCCTCCCGACCGCCACGGAATTTTTCGTGCTCGAAGCCGTTCCCGAATGATCTACGTCGAACCGAGAAACTTGCGTATTTGGGGAACACCCGTCCAAGCCCGGGCAAATTGCTCGTCGCTGGTCCGCGGCGTAACCCGATTGGGTCAGATCATGTCGCGGACTGTTGCGACCCGCGAATCGGAATCGAATCACGGGTCGCATTGTTTTTCGCGAAGTCGGGCTCAGTCAGCCCCGCGTGCGGAGGTGGCGCGGCGGGTCGCGGCAAGAAGCTCGACGCGCTCGGTGTCGCCCAACCCAAGCGCCTCGATCAGGCGGCGAATCGTTGCAGGGTATGGCGCCTGGCGTAGTCCGCGCTCCAGGTCCGACACACCAAGCGGGGGCGGGCTCCGTCCGCGGCGAGGCATGGCCCCGCGGCCGACTTGGGCGCCTGCCGCTCCGGTAGCGAGCTGATTCCGGGCCCCCGGTACGTTCACGCATCGGGCGAACCACTTTCTGCCTGAACCGAGGGACGTCTGTCGTCGGTCCGACAAGTGACATAGTAGGCCAGCGACGCTGAGCGTCAAGACTTGGCCGCCCACGGTTCGCCAGGACCCGCTGAGAAGTCGGTGCACAGACAGTGCACGGTCGGTGCCCAGTTTGCCTGGCCGAATGCGACTACCAGTGAGAGTGTTGGTGCGCGCCAGAAGCGACCCGCGATTGCACCGCGGGAAGCAGCGCGCCAGATCATTACCAGGAGTTCACACGCTGTGATTTCCAGAATTATTCGCTCAGCCGCACTTGTCACGTCGGCCGTCGGTGTGAGCCTCGCCGCCGGACCGACCGGGGCGCCAGTCGCATTCGCCAGTGGGGCCTTCCCCCAGGTCCTTGTCGGCGAGTGGTTCAACCAGTGGGGCGATTGCGCCAATGAGTGTTTGAACATCAATCGAGGCTTTCAGTTCGACGCGGCAGGTGGGTACCTGTACGGCGAGGAACACCGCACGACTTCAAACGAAGGTGGTCTGTCAATCGGATGCATCGATGACACGAAGTACCTGGAGCAGGGTGCTGCCACGGCGGATGGGACATCGCTGGTGACAAATCCCAGCAGTGCTCGCGCCACCCACACGAATAACTGTCACCCCGAGCAGGACTTCGACAGGCCAGTATCCGCCTCTCAGAGCCAGTACCAGTGGCAGGTCCTCCAAATTGCCGGAGGCGGAATGCAGTTGAAGGTCAGCGCCGGCAACAACTCGCTGGTGTACACGCGGCAAGGTAATGCGCCGCCGCCACCACCGCCGGGGCCGAGCCGAGCCTTTCAGACGCTGGCTGCACCTCAACGGCTGGCAGATACGCGCGCAACTGGTCACCCGATCGCAACTGGCACATCAAGCTGCTTCGACGTGGCCGGGCAGAAAGGAATCCCGGCAGATGCTTTCGGCGTCATATTGAACGTTGCGGCAACAGGCTACACATCACCGGGCTGGGCGACTGTATACCCGTCTGGCCAGACGGTCCCCGCGACATCCACGCTGAACTTCGATCCCAGTGCGTACGCGATTGCCAACGACACGATTGCCCGAATTGGACCGGACGGCAAAGTCTGCGTCAATGTCGGTACGGCGAACTCCGCACCGGGTGGTGCGCAGATCGTCCTGGATGCCACGGGCTATCTGCCTCGTGGAGTGACCGGAGAGGGTAGCTTGCTCACGCAACCGCAGCGCCTTGTCGATACGCGCGGAGGCGACGGCGGTCGTATCGCCTCAGGCAGCTCGAGCTGCTTCACCGTGGCTGGGCAGAAGGGAATCCCGTCCGACGCTCGCGGGGTCATCCTGAACGTGGCGGCCACGAGCTACACCGCGCGTGGCTGGCTATCGCTGTACCCCGCTGGCGAGTCAGTGCCGGCTACCTCGACGCTGAACTTCGATCCGGACGCGTACGCCATCGCGAACGGGACTATCGCGAGGATTGGGACGAACGGTCAGGTGTGCGTGAATATCGGGACCGTCAACTCCGCTCCTGGCGGTTCGGACGTCGTACTCGACGCGGTCGGATACCTGTCCAGTAGTGCCAATCCGCAGGTAGCGTTGCTGCCGCAGCCGAAGCGGGTTGTCGATACGCGCTCGAGCGGACAACCGATCGGAAGCGGTGCATCCGTCTGCTTCAACGTGGCCGGTCAGCAGGGCATCCCGTCCGGTGCCACGGGGCTCGTTCTCAACGTCGCGAGCACGGCCTACAGCACGCTCGGCTGGGTCTCGCTGTTCCCAGCCGGCCAGGCAGTGCCCGGCACCTCCACGCTGGACTTCGATCCAAGCGCCTACGCGATTTCGAATGGGACGATCGAACGCATCGGCAACGGCGGCCAGGTTTGCGTGAATGTCGGCACGGTCAACCAGGTCCCAGGTGACGCGCAGGTCGTGCTCGATGTGGTTGGCTACCTGAACTAGCGTTGCCACGTGCCCACGCGCGCCGCAATACCGCCCACCCGGGCCAGTAGTATTCGTCCGAGGTGAAAGAGCTCCAGCCACAGCAGTTGATCGAGCGTTTCCTGGTTCCGCCCGGCAAAAGGATCTCTTTGCCGACAGACTACGACCCGGCTGACAGCGCGCCCTACTCGAGCAAGAAAGGGACCAGCACCGTGCTGCGGCGTGATCTCGAGCGGCTGGCGGCGTTCCAGGGCAGGCTGTTCGCGCAGAAGACCTATGCCGTGCTGGTCATTCTGCAGGGAATGGATGCGGCGGGAAAGGACAGTGTTGTCAAGCACGTCATGTCCGGCATCAACCCGCAGGGCTGCCAGGTGTGGAGTTTCAAGGAGCCATCCGGCGAAGACCTCGAACATGACTACCTGTGGCGAGTGGAACGCGCCGTCCCGCCTCGTGGCATGATAGGGATTTTCAACCGCTCGTACTACGAAGAAGTGCTGGTGGTGCGCGTCCATCCACAGCTGCTCGCACGTCAGCGGCTGCCGCAGGCCCTGATGAACAAGAACATATGGCGGCGTCGTTTCGATGAGATCAACGCATTCGAGCAGTACCTGACCGCAAACGGCATCGTCATCCTGAAGTTCTTTCTGAATATCTCGAAGGATGAGCAAAAGCAACGCTTTCTGGAGCGAATCGAACGACCCGAAAAGAACTGGAAGTTTTCGCTCAGCGATGTTCATGAGCGTGCTCACTGGGATGCATATATGCGC
>JAFAPL010001145.1 GCA_019247135.1 Chloroflexota bacterium
AACTGTGTGCCTGCCGAAGGAACTCATATTCAGTATCGAACGCTAGGCCGAACCGGCATCCGCGTCTCCGAGATCGGGTTGGGTGCCTGGGAGCTGGGCGGCGCCTATTTCCTGCGGGATCGCTCGTCGAGCAACGTGGACCCGGCCGGCTACGACGACGTCTCCGAGCAGGCCGCGATCGACATGCTCCGCTGGGGCCTCGACCACGGCCTCACCTTCATCGACACCGCGCCGGTCTATGGCAACGGCGAGAGCGAGCGGCGTGTCGCGAGGGCGCTGGCCCGTCGATCTGAGACGGTTACGGTCGAGACCAAGCTAGGGGTCTTCGCCGACGAGGGCCATTACCGGCGGCTGTTCTCGCGCGAGGTCGTGCTGCGGGAATGCGAGCGCAGCCGTGAGCGCCTGGGCGTCCAGACCATCGACATCGACCTGCTCCACTCGCCCTCGCGCCAGGAATTCGGGGCTGGCGAGGCACTCGACGCCATGCAGGAGTTGAAGGCGCAAGGCAAGGTGCGCTGGATTGGCGTTTCCGCCAGCTATGACGTGCAGCATACGTTGGAGCTGCTAGCCACCGGTGTGCTGGACGTGCTCCAGATACCACTCTCGATCCTGCAACCAGACTTCGCTTACGAGGTGCTGCCGGAGGCTCTGGCGCGCAATGTGGGTGTGGTCGTCCGCGAGCCCCTGGCCAACGGCTATCTGACCGGCGCCTTCGATGAGCAGACGCGGTTTGGAGCAGACGACCAGCGCTCCCTCTGGCCCGTCGAGCGGCACTTGCTGAGCGTGCGCAAAGCCCGCTCGCTGGAGTTCCTGATACAGCCCGGGCGGTCGCTGGCCCAGGCATCGCTCGCATGGGTGCTGGCTCAGCCGGGCGTCTCGACGGTTATTCCCGGCTCGGCCAACCAGGAGCAGTTGGCCTGGAACCTGGCCGCTTCGGATGTGCCGCGGCTCAGCGATGGGGAGCTGGCTCGCGTGGCGGAGCTCCAACGAACCAACTTCGGGCTGCCAGTCGGCTGAGGTGGCCACGACCTCCTCGTACCCGCTCGGATCGACAATCGTTTGCGTGCGACACGCTGATTGGTTCTCTCTGTTGGAGCCCCGACCTGAAGGCCTGCATCAACGAGACGATCCCGGACCTTACTGGGGATTTCCGACTGCTGAAGAACGGCTCTGGAGTGCTTATCCCAGGCCCGCTTCGCGCGCTTTGAGGACTGCCTGCGTTCGGTCGACCACCTGGAGCTTGCTCAGGATCGCGGAGACGTAGTTCCGCACCGTCTTGGGCGTCAGGTCCATCTCATCGGCGATGTCGCTATTCGAGCTTCCGCGTGCCAGCGCCGCGAGGATTTCTCGCTCGCGCTCAGTCAGCATTGGAAAGAGTTCACGCGGGACCGCGTGCTGGACGGCGGCGAATGAATCCAGCACGCGCGTCGCGATCGCGGGACTGAAGATCGCATCGCCGCGGCCGACGCTCCGAATCGCCCGCAGCACATCCTCCTGAGCCGCGTCTTTCAACACGTAGCCGCGTGCTCCGGCGCGCATCGAAGCGAAGACGGACGCGTCATCTTCGAACATCGTCACGATCAACACGTGGACGTCTGGTGCGACCGCCAGGATCCGGCGGGTCGCCTCGATGCCGTTGCAGCCGGGCATCTTCAGATCCATGACCACGACGTCGGGATTGCACGACTCGTCCGTCGCCATCGCGATCGCCTCTTCGCCGGAGCGCGCCTCCGCCACGACGTCGAGGTCCTCGGTCGTGGCGAGGAGCATGCGGAGCCCGTCACGGAAGAGCGGGTGATCGTCGGCGATCAGCACGCGCAAACGGTCAGGCATCGGTCTGGAATGGAATGCGCGCGTGGACGCGCGTACCGGCTCCATCGAGGTTTTCGATCAAACAGGTTCCGCCGAGCTCCTCGGCACGCTCACGCATCGACCGCAGACCGATTCCGGGCATTCGGCCTGCGTGCTGGAGGCCAACACCGTCGTCGCGGACTTCGACCTCCAGCGCATCAGCCACACACGCGAGGCGAACTACAGTGCGGTGTGCCTGCGCGTGGCGGATCACGTTCATGAGCGCCTCGTGGATGATTCGATAAGCCGCGACCTCCAGAGCCGCCGGAAGCGGGGGGAGTTCGCCGTCGACGGCCACGATGATCTCAGGCCCGGCATCGCTGGACGTGAAGTTGGTCACGCGGTCGCGGATGGCTCCGACAAGTCCCAGCTCGTCGAGAGCCGGTGGGCGCAGGTCGTGCGCCATGCGGCGGATGTCGCCCGTCGTCTGGCGGATCGCCGCGTGCAGATTGCGAACTGCCTCTTGCGCCTTCGGCGGATCTCTCGGGATCAGCCGGTCAACAGACGCGGCCACGAGGCCAAGGCCGGCGAGCGTGGGCGCAAGCTCGTCATGCAGATCTCGGCGGAGCCGGCGCCGCTCTTCTTCTCGCGCCAGCACCAGTCGCTCGCGCGAGAGGCGTAGCTCCGCGGTCAGGCGCGCGGCATGAGCAGCCGCGCCGGCGTGCTGGGCGACGTCCTGGAGCAGGTCGAGATCACGCCGCGTGAGCGTCTCACCGGCTGCGCGCGCACCGACGCAGAGCGCGCCAACAGTCTCCCGCTGGAAGACGACGGGCAGCTCTCGAGTCTCGCCGACGGGCACGCCGTCGACTGCCTGGACGATCGTTCGCCCGTCCACGTCGCGCACCATCACCGCGACGTACGAGAGGCGCAGGGCCGAACGAAGCTCCGTCACGATCGTCGACAGCACGTCGTCTGGCGGATC
>JAFAPL010000303.1 GCA_019247135.1 Chloroflexota bacterium
TCCCCCACGCGTCTTCGCCTTCCCCTTCGGCGGGTCGAATCTGAGCCTGCTCATTGCTCACACTCTGCACCGCGTCGAGCAGACCACGGTGCGCGGCTTCGAGCTTCGGCCGTAACACCGCGAAGCGCTCGTTCGACTCGTTCAGCAAATACTCGCGTACGGGCTCGATGGTCTCGCCCCAGGTCTCGCCGGTGATGCTGGCGGTCATGGTCTCTTCAGGGTATCGCGATCAGGCGCGACCACGCCGCCACTCCTCGAAGCGGCGCAGCACGTCCGCATTCGGCGGATAGCACTCAGACGTCGGAACACCCTGCTGGACCAGCTCGCGGATGAAGCTTTCCTTCAGCTCCTGCTCGCTACCCTCAACAGCGATTTCTTCGGCAAGCGAGGCAGGAATCACCACGATCCCGTCGTCGTCACCCAGGAGAAAGTCGCCCGGCACGACCGTCACCCCGAAGCACCGCACCGCCATGCCGCGGTCAAGCGACACCAGCGCCGCAGTAAACCCCGACCCGTGCACCCCACGCGTCCAGCACGGCAGGTGCACGAACTCTCGAATCTGCGCAGCGTCTCGCAATGCCCCGTCACATACGATCCCAACGCCGCCCAAGTGCTGGATTCGCGCCGTCAAAATATCACCCGTCGTCCCCGCTCGAACGTCGGCGCCACAGTCGATGACCAGAAAATCGCCTGGCGAAATCGCCTCGACGGCTTGCCAGAGCGGATCGTGGGCCCGCTCCGATTGTGGACGCTGCAGGTCCGGACGCGAGGGGCCCAGCCGCACCGTGACCGCGCGACCACACGCGCGGCCGCCCTGCTGGATCGGGAGCGCTCCCGACATGAACTGCTGTGTGTACCCGCGCCGATCGAGCAAAGCCGTCGCCGTCGCGGTCGTCATACCCAGGAGTCGTTCGTGCAAGCCGGCGTTCGCCAGCGTCTGAGGCGCGCTCATAGCTCCGCATTGTAGAAACGAACCATGCAGATCACTCGCATCCGACCGTGGCACGTGACCGGACCCGCCGCGGATGCCGACGTCGCCGCACCAGAGCTGACTTATGTGTTCGTGCAGGTCGAGACAGACGAGGGACTGACGGGTTGGGGCGAGATCACCACCTATCCCGGGACGATCGCCAATCGCACCATCGTCGCTGCTTTGCGCGAGCTCGACACGTTCGTCCGTGGTTCGGATCCGACGGCGATCGAAGCGATGTGGCATACCGTCCTGCGCGCCTTCACGTATATGGGCACGCGCGGAGCGACCACGGCCATGCTCAGTGGTCTCGATATCGCCCTCTGGGACATCAAGGCGCAATCACTCGGCGTGCCGATCTACGAGCTGCTGGGCGGACCGGTACGCGAGAACATACCGCTGTACACACACTTTCTGTACGCGCGCACCGTCGAGGAGATGGTCGAAAACGCAAGTGCCGAAGTCGCGCGCGGCTCACGCGCCATCAAGACCGATCCATTCATGGCCGCCGGCGGTCTGAGCAACGTGCGATACATCGAGGGGCAGATCGATCGCACCATCGAAAACACGGCCATCGCGATGATTCAAGGTATCCGCAGTGCGGTCGGGCCAGACACCGAAATTTTGATCGACGCACACGCCCTGTACAACGTCCCGACAGCGGTCCGACTCGCGAACCGACTTGCACCGTGTGATATCACCTGGTTCGAAGAGCCGTGCCCGCCCGAGAGTTACGATGCGCTCGAGCAGGTGCGTGCGCAGATTCCGACGCGCATCTCGGTAGGTGAGCGACTGTACACGCGCTACGAGTTCTTGCCTGTGCTCAACCGTCACCTGACGGACTATGTCATGCCCGACGTGACCTGGACCGGTGGCATCTCGGAGCTCAAGAAGATCGCAACGCTTGCCGAGACCTTCTATGTGCCGATTTCGCCGCACGACGCGAGCGGACCGGTGAACGTCATGGCCGGCGCCCAGGTGATGATGACGGTGCCGAATTTCTATCGGCTGGAAGCGCGTCGCGTGAACATGGATTTCTACAACGCGTTCGTCGAAACGCCGCTCGACGTTCGCGACGGTACGCTGCGCGTACCGCGTACTCCAGGCCTCGGCATCCGGCTCGACGTTGACTATCTGAAAGCACACGAAATTGCTTAACGGTGTACCTTACGAAGCTGCCGTGGGCTGAGAAAGCCCCGAGACGGACTGCTCGGGCAGCACATCGGGCCAGAAGCGCCGGCAGCTCCGACACGCAATCGTTGGTCGATTGAATAGCGTGTAGCGTCTCCGTTCAGTGAGCCACTGACCCGTCCTCGCGGAACCAGCCACTGATCGTGTGCGGCCGGTACGGAAATCGCGCCAGCCTGTCTTCGCGTATGTCGACGCCGATACCAGGCCGGTCGGGCACAACCACGTAGCCACCGTCGCGCCGGAGCGGTTCTTCCAGAATCTCATTCAGCGCATCCCCGCTCGCGAGATCCTCCATGAGCACGTAATTCGGAATCGCCGCGTCCAGTTGTACGTACGCCGCCAAATTCACGGGCGATCCCATCAGGTGAGGAAAGATCCCGACGAAGGCGGACTCCGCGACCGCGGCGATCTTCTTCACCTGCGTGAAACCGCCCGCCAGTGAGAGGTCCGGTCGAACGAGCGCGACAGCTCCAGTGTCGATGATTTCTTTGAATTGATACATGTTGTACGCGCGTTCGCCAGCAGCTAGCGGTACGTTCACGTGCTCCGCGACATAGCGCAGGCTGTCCGTGCTTTCGGGCGCTAGCGGATCTTCGACGTACAGTAGACGATACGGCGCGACCAGGTTGCCGAACTGGACGATCTCGACTTTGCTCAGGTTTCGATGGATCTCCACACCCAGGTCCACTTCATACCCGATCGCTTCGCGGATCACGTGCACGACGTCCACCGCCCGGCCGATCACTTGCGTGGATGGCAGACACTCGAAACCTTCGAAGAACGGAATCACCCGCAGCGACGTGTATCCCTTCTGGACACTGCTTTCAGCACTCCTGGCCATCTCGTCAGGCGTCTTGCCGATCACGTTGGCAAACACTTTCACACGCTCGCGTACACGGCCGCCAAGCAACGCGTGCACGGGTTTGTCGACGGATTTGCCCAGGATGTCCCAGAGTGCGATGTCGATCGCGCTCATGGCGGCGCTCAGCACCGCGCCCTGAAAGTGCGTATCGCGCGAGACCACCTGGAAGTGGTGCTCCATACGGCTCGCGTCTTTGCCGACGTAATACTCACTCAACTCATTGATGGCGTCGAGAACGAGATGGTGGTGCGCCCAGAGTCCCGCCTCGCCTGTGCCCACGATGCCCGAGTCCGTATAGACCCGCACGAGCAAACAGCGATCGACCAGAAACGGCGTTATCTTGCTGATCTTCATGATCGTCTAACGGTACCGCGACGGGCATCGCCCCTGGCGTGACCGCGCGTTTCAGCTCAGCGGCACGAAGACCGACACGCGCGGCTCCGGCCCAAGCTCACGTGTGCCGTGGCCCTGCCCGGTTGTGTCCTCGGCGATCAAGATGTCGCCCGCGCGCATCTCGCGCACGCTCCCGTCTCCGATCTCGATCGCCACACCACCAGACAGGGTAATAACCGCATAACGTCCGGGCGCGTGGTGCCACGGATTGGAACGCGCCGCCTCGAACCGCCGAATGAGAATGCCAGTGCCCGGAATCAGCTCGGCGACCTCGGACTGGTCGCCAGCGGACTCCAACCGCGGCTCGATATCCTGAAAATGCGACTGTCCATCGTCGCCAGCATAGATGCGAACAATAGCCATACGGCCCAGCGTACTGCCCGGGGATCCGTTCGCTCTTCAGCCCGCCGCCATCTTGACCACGCGGGCTGGCTAGCGAGCCAAGTGCGTAGCCGAACTCTAGGGTAGGGCTTGCAGAACCTGCTCCACTTCCTCCAGCGTGTTGTACAGATGCGGTGCGAACCGCAGGTTACCACCGCGAACGGCACACATGATGTGCTCGGCTGCCAGCTTCTGCTGCACCGATGCCATGTCCAGTCCGTCCTTCCGTACACACACCAGACCTGCATGCTCTGGGCACACCAGCGAGTAACCCTTGCCGATCACACCGTCGGCGAGACGCCGGCAAAGCGCCAGATTGTGAGCCGCAACGCGCTCCGGACCAACGTCGAGGAGCAACTCGAGGCAGGCGCCCATGGCCAACGTCGCGGCGAGATTCGGAGCACTCGGTTCGAATTTCTGTGCCGACTCGTACAGGTGCACTCCAGTGTCGAAAAGGCTTCCACCGGGCGAAGGCTGTATGTTGCGGAGTCCGACGTGCGGCACCTTCAGCTCGCGGATGGCTCGCTCCGAAAAATAGGCAACTCCCTGCCCAAATCCGGAGAGGAGGAATTTGTAGGAGTGCGCCGCGACGACGTCGGCGTTCAGGGACGGCACATCCACGTCCACACTTCCTATCGCCTGGACTGCATCGACGCTGAACCAGATGCCCCGTTCCGCGCATATGCGACCAAGCTGTTCAAGTGGCGCGCGAAAGCCCGTCGTGTTGTTCACCAGGCTGACCGCCACCGCACGCGTTCGGGGCGACATCAAGTCGACAAAATCCGCCACGTCGAAGCATCCTCGACCGCGGTCGCGCACGACCTGGACCTTCACCCCAGACGCGAGCCATGGTGCGATCAGACTCGGAAAATCGAGCTCGTACAGGATCACCTCGTCGTCAGCGTGCCAATCCACTCCGGTGGCCACCAGGCTCATCGCCTCGCCAGTACTGCGCAGCAACGCGACCTGCTCGGTTGGAGCATGCAGCAATCTGCTAGCAGATGCACGCACGTCCTCCACGCGCATGCTCGTCGTCCCGAGCACTTCCTCCGAAAGATCCCTTGCCACACGGCTCAGCGCCTCGACATAGCGGCGTGGATGCGGTCCATACGTCGCATGGTCCAGATAGACCCACTCGCGCGTGATGGGAAACTCGAGGCGAAGCTCCGCGACAAGTTGCGCTGGAAGCCGTCCGGCAACGGCAGCGTCAGAGTTGTCTTGCACGTGGCACTACTGTACTCAAAGACGCCCGCACGCGCGGCGTCTCAATGCTCGGCTTGTCGTCGCAGCGTCTCGTCGATCCTCTGATGCGCGCCGCTCATCTCGCCAATCTTTGCGCCCTCACGCATGCGCTGCTGTCGCTCCTTGCCGGCACGCTCGCGCGGCAGACACACCGCCACGATTTCCGGCACACGTTGTGGTGGAAGAACGATCACGCCGTCGTCGTCGGCGAGAACGATGTCGCCTGGATTGACGATGATGCCGCCGCAGCGCACGGGCACATTCAACTCACCCGTGAGACCTGGCGAGCGCGTGGTGAGTGGCGAAATGCCACGCCCGAAGACCGGAAAATCCAGGTCCTCGATCTCCACTCGATCGGTCAGTACACCGTCGACAACCGCGCCGACCACGCCTGCCACACGGGCCGCCAGCGACACGCCCCCGCCCCAGCACGCGTAGCGCATGTCGCCGAGGCGGTCGACGATGATCACGTCGCCTGGCTGCGCGACGTCGATCGCGTAATGCACGATCGCGCTGTCCATGCCATGGACACGCACCGTGATGGCCGGGCCGGCGAACGAGAAGCGCGAAACGATCGGTCGTAAACCTGGGTCCATGAACTCGTGCTCGAGCAGGTGGCCGATGGTCGCCGGAGCAATTTGCTTGAGGTCTGCCATAACTTCCGCTGGTACCGTGTTTTCCGCGCGCGGACTTACCGTGACCATGCAGAGTCCTTTCGTCGGAGTTGAAGTGGTTTAACGCTCGCGAAGACGGACGTCGAGCGCATCGCGTAGGCCGTCTCCCACCAGGCTGAAACCCAATACGGTTAGCGTAATCGCCAGACCAGGAAACAGCACGACCCAGGGCGCGGTCTGCAGCACCGAGGTTGCGTCTGAAATCATCGATCCCCACGTCGCGGTTGGCGGCCGTGGCCCCAGGCCAAGGAAGCTCAGCGTCGCCTCAGCCAGAATCGCCGTCGAGATCGACAGGGTCGCCAGGACCAGCACCGACGAGAGAGCGTTCGGCAGAATATGCCGAAACAGGATCCAGAACGTGGGCGCTCCGACCGCCCGCGCGGCCACCACGAACTCGCGGCTCCGAATCGAAAGCACCTCCGCGTGCATGAGCCGCGTGAAGCGCGGCATCGACGACAATCCAACCGCGATCATCACGTTCGAGAGTCCGGCGCCAAGCGTCGCCATGATCGCCAGGGCGAGCAGAAGCGTGGGAAACGCGAGCATCGCATCCGTGAAGCGCATGACGATCGCCCCGATCCACCCACCCCGAAAGCCTGCCAGCAAGCCCTGCACCGAGCCAAGCACGCTGCCGATGAGCACCGCGACGACACCGACGGACAGCGACAGTGGCGCGCCCAGGAGCACTCTCTGGAAGATGTCTCGTCCCGAGCCGTCTGTGCCAAAGACGTGTGCCGCGCCTGGCGCTACGAGCCGCTGGCCGAGGCTACTCCGGTTCACTGACTCCGGTACGCCCATCCCGACCACCGCCGCGATCACCACGAGCGCCACCAGCGCGAGTCCGAGCATCGCGCCACGCTGGCGTCGCAGCGCCCCCGCCGTATCGCGCCAGAACGTCCGCGGGAGGCGGACCGCTTCAGGCGTGGCGGATGCGCGGGTCGACCAGACCGTAGAGGACATCGGTGAGGAGATTCACGAGGATAACGCCCACCAGTAACGTGGCGAGCAGCGCTTGAGACAGCGGATAGTCACGCTGTTGGATGGCATCGATCAACAATTTGCCCACACCCGGGCGGTTGAACACGATCTCGATCACACCGGCCGCTCCGAGCATCTGGCCGAGTTGAAGACCCAGCACGGCCAACACAGGAATGAGCGCGTTTCTCAGTGCATGCGCTCGCAGCACCATCGTTGCGCTGAGACCTTTCGCGCGCGCAGTCCGCAAGTAATCTTCACTGAGCACGTTGAGTAACGACGCCCGTGTGGTCCTCGCCAGCAGCGCGGCGGAGTTGAAGCCGAGCGCGACGGCTGGAAGCACAAGATAACGCAGCTGGTTGGCGATATCGGTTCCTTCGCCCGCGCCTTGGACGGGAAACCAGCCAAGCCTGTAACTGAGGATGTAAATCATGATCAGGGCGAGCAGGAACCCGGGCGCGGCGATGCCAAGCAGTGCAATCAACATCGCCGCCACATCGGCCGCCGTATTTCGCTTGAGGGCGGCGAGCACGCCCAGCGGGAGACCAATCACGCAGGTCACCATGACTGCCGCCACCGCAAGCTGGAGCGTATACGGCAGCGCCGCGCCAACCAGTACGGTGACGTCCTGGTTACGCCAGTACGAAACTCCGAGCTGACCCGTCAGGACATTGCCGACGTACTTGACGTACTGCACCGGCAACGGCTGATCCAGCCCATAGCGAGCCCTGAGCGTCGCCTCCAGCTCGGGTGTGCGGTAGTCGCCGAGCATGATCTGCACCGGATCCCCCGGCGTGAGCCGCAGGATCAGAAACATCACCGTCAACGCCCCGACAAGCGTGATAAACGCCTGCAAAAGCCGGCGAACGATGTTCAGCACGCTAGCATCCGCACCTGTCTATCCGAGCGCGTCAGCGAGGCATGTCCGCAGCATGGACAATATTTCGCACCGGCGCGATTACCCGCCGTTCCAGCGCTCCGCTTGAGCGAGGACGGCGGGGTTGCCCGCCGCCTCGCTATGCACGTCGCGTCAGGCGGAGGCGGGCTGGAGTGTGAGTATCGTCTTCAGCAGCTCCTGCTGCCAGGAGTGCGGGAAGCCGTACGGGTTGTCTTTCGACGGCCACCCCGTCCAGTACTGCGTACTCATCGGGTAGCGGATGATCAGCTGCGACACGTAGATCATCGGCAGATCCTTGAACCAGAGGTCCATCGCCTGATCGGTGTACGTCAGCGTCTGGGGATCGTCGACGGACAACGGGCTGATCTGGTCGACTACGGAGTCGTACGCCGGATTGCGGTAGCGCGACGTCGCCCATGAGATGGGTGCCGGCTGTCCTGTGGGCCGGTAGTACTGCGAGGTGAAGATCGACAGCATGAAGTATGGGTCCATGCCCTTCACGCCGGCCGGACCCTGGCAACCGAAATAGGTCGGTTGTTCGCCAGTCTGAACGAGGGAGTCGAGACCTGGAGACGTATCGAAGCTGGCATCGAAGCCGGCGTCGCGCAGTTGCTGCGACAGGGGCGGACCGTAGTTCTTCAGCCAGTCGGGCACCGCGATTTTCATCGTCAGCACCTGCCCCGACGAGTCCGCCCACAGCCCATCGCCGTTCCTGGTGTAGCCGAGCCCACCCATCAACTGGTTGACCATGTCGGGGTGCGCGTTCGCGTCCAGGCCGTACTTCTGTTCCAGCGGCTGGAACGACTGGTCGAAGGGCTGGAACCAGGCGTATGGCGTGAACTGGTGGAAGGCGAGCACGCCCGCGCCCGATTCGGCCAGATTGACCAGCTTGGTGCGGTCGATTGCGAAATTGATCGCCCACCGCATCTGCGGGTTGTCATAGGGCGGTGCGCTGCTGTTGAAGCCGAGCGAGATCGGGCACCAGTCGGTGTAGCCGTACGGCGGATCCTGACCCGAGAAAGTCACGATCTTCGGGTTCTGCGCGAAGGCGCTCTTGAGGGTTGGGACCGGCACGATCTTGCCCATATCCAGATCGCCGGTAATGAGCTTCTGAACGGCCAGCGTGTCGTCTTCAT
Source organism: Chloroflexota bacterium (assembly GCA_019247135.1). Next base: position 8,723 of record JAFAPL010000303.1, read on the forward strand.
TTGGCAGATAGATGACGCGCTGAATCTTTGGCATCGGCTTGAAGCCCGTCTTCGCGCCCCAGTAGTCCGGATTCAGGTCGAAAACTTTTTGTTGCGGGGTTGTCTGAACCAGCTTGTACGGACCGGTGCCAAGCGGCCAGCCCTTCGACGGATCGTTGAACAGGTCGCTCGTGGGATCCAGACCGCTGAAAGCTTGATCCGGATAGAACTGTTCGACGATGCCGTGATTGCTGGTCAATGTGGTTGCCCACCAGCGGGGGTTCGGTTTGTTCAGGATGAATTTGACGTTCAGGTCGTCGACCGCTTGTGCTTCCTGGAGGAAGTTGACCTCGGCCGTATGGACCATTTTGTCTTGATTGTCGCGGATGATGTTGAACGTATACGCGACGTCGCGTGCGGTGAATGGCGAACCATTACTCCAGGTGATCCCATTGCGCAATGTCAGGTCGACCTGGGTGAAGTCCGAGTTGTACTGCCAGTTCGATGCCAGCCAGTTCTCGTACTCGCCGGTCAGCACATCGAACATGATCAGCGGCTCGTTCATGGTCTGCAGCGGGCCGCTGTGCCAGCCGTCCAGCGCACCGCCAGAGGTGCGGATGTTGAAGTTGTTGTAGACCGGGTTCTGGCCCGTAGCGTTGCTGGACTGCATCGCGATGAAGGTCTGGTTGCGCGGTACATCCGGCAGCGACGTAGCCTGCGCAACCACCACGGAGGGCGACGCAGCGTTCGTCAGGAGGGCCGAGGCACCCGCGCTACCGACGCTCGAGATAGCCAGCACACCTACGCTGGCGGCGCCGACACTCGCCAGCACCTGCCGTCGGGTTAACCGAACCATGCGACGTACCCCCACAGTGACGGCCCGTGCGGGGCCGTTTCTAACTCCTGGAGCTGATCGACAACCGAGGCCGCCACTGTACGAGGTTGCCCCGGGAGTGTCAACGAAGGCCAGGCGCCCGCGGTCGGTTTGACAGCCGTCCTCCAGCGGGGATAGCGTCGCCCCTGGGAGCGGCGAACGTGTTGCGCTGGGTACTGCTCGTGATCGCAACGGCACACGGCCGGACGCGATAGCCGATGCGGCCCGCGTATGTACTGCGTCGCTTCGGCGTGTTTCTCCTCGTGATCTGGGCGGCCGCGACCGTCAACTTCATCATCCCGCGCCTGTCACCTGTCGACCCGATCAAGGAAGCGCTGCTCAAGGTGACATCGATGGGGGCGAGTCAGGCGGGCATGGAGACGCTGACCCGCACGTTCGCCGAGCGATTTGGCCTCAATCAACCAGTCTGGAGACAGTACCTCAATTACCTGGTCGATTCGGCGCAGTTCAACTTCGGCTTCTCGATCTCCTACTTTCCCACGCGTGTGATCGACATGATCGGCGGCGCCTTGCCGTGGACCATTGTGCTGGTCGGTCTTGCCACGGCCCTGACCTTTGCGGCGGGCACCATTCTGGGCGCATTCATGGCCTGGCCGTACGCGCCGCGCGCTATCCGCATTTTCGCGCCGCCGCTCTTGACGCTGTCTTCCATCCCCTATTACCTGCTGGGCCTGATCCTGATTTACCTGTTCGCCTTCGTGATCCACGCGTTTCCGCTCGGAGGCGGCTACTCGGTCGGCCTGACGCCCAGTTGGAACCTCGCGTTCCTGGGCGATGCGACGCGGCACGCCATCCTGCCGGCGCTCTCGATCATGCTCGCCGAGCTCGGCTTCTGGGCCCTCGCGATGCGGGGCATGATGATCACCATCCAGGGCGAGGACTACATGACCCTGGCCGAGGCCAAGGGCCTCCAGTCGCAGCGCGTCTTCTACAAGTACGGCGTCCGCAACGCCATGCTGCCACAGATGACGGCGCTCGCGTTGTCGATGGGTCGCGTGGTTTCCGGGGCGCTGCTGGTGGAGGTCGTGTTCGCCTATCCAGGCGTTGGCAACCTGCTGTATCAGGCCATCCGCACGTTCGACTACTTCGTCATCTATGGCGTGGTCTTCATTGTCATCGTGGCGATCGGTCTGGCAACGTTTTTTCTCGACCTGACGCTGCCCGTGCTCGATCCGCGGATCAACTACTGACGATCGAGCCGAGACTGCCATGAGAACCTGGCTGGAGCGCGCGACGGCTTATCCGCAACTCACGGTCGGCCTGTGCCTCATCCTGGCGATCGTTCTCATCGGCCTTATCGGACCGTTGTTCGTGGATCGTGATGGCGCCAAGGTCGGCGCGGCGGTGCCGGATCAGCCGCCCTCGCTGCAGTATCCGCTGGGCACCGACACGGTCGGGCGTAATCTGCTCAGCGTCAT
>JAFAPL010000370.1 GCA_019247135.1 Chloroflexota bacterium
GGTCGTTCCTTCCCGCGGCGACCCCCCGCGTACGTGCTGAGCCGCCCTCGAATGGGCCGTTGCTCATTGTACGTGCAGACGCTCAGCGCAGGTTTATCCGATGGCTGTGGCGGTGAGCAGCGGGTGCGTTGCCAGCGTAAGGAATGCAGTCGGCAGCCGAAGGCCCATCATGCGGGGGGTCGCCGCGGAAGAGAGCGCGCAGCGAAGCGGAGCAGCGAACGGCGGTGGGTGCTCCTATGCAGTTTGTCAAGGGATGCTGACGAGAGCTGCCGGTGCGCAGTACTGGACGCCCTGGCTAAGCATCGCGTGCAGTACGTCGACACGCCGTCGCGCGAGGCACAGCACGGCCTGCGCATGACGGCGGCCCTGGGCTCGTTTGCGGTCGTAGTACGTGCGCGATGGACCATGCCGCAGGCTCGAGAAGGCCGCGAGAAACAGCGCATTCTTGAGACGGTGGTTGCCAAAGCGAGTGGCCGTGGTGCGATTGATGGACGTACCAGATTGCCACGGCGTCGGTCCCAGTCCAGCGTAGGCGGCCAATTGCGCTGGCGTCCGAAAGCGTCTGATGCACCCAATTTCGACGGCGATGCGCGCCCCGAGACGAGGTCCGATGCCCGGCAAGCTACACAGAATCCTCGCCTCGGGCAGATCGAAAAAAGCCTGCTCGATCTCCTTGTTCAGTTGCTCGCGACGTCTCAGCACCGCCGCCAACTGGGTGGCCAATTCTGTAATCAAGCGTGCCGCCATCGCCGAGCCGCGCAGGCTCACGGTCTGGGCCATGGCTGCCTGGTACCACTGCTGCGCCAACGCCTCCGCTCGATGCACACGCTGCGCTTTGAGTGCCGCGCCGACCTGCTCCACACCGGCGGCTTTGATGGCCGGTCCGCTCGGGTACTGGCCGATGACCGCGACCACCCCGCGGCTGTCCAGTCGCTCGCCAAAGGCCCGCTCCAGCGCTGGCCAGTGCGATGCCACCAGTGCTCGCAGACGGTTCGTGAGTCGATTGGCATCCGCTCGCAGATCAGCGTCATAGCCGCACAGCAGCTCCAGTTGTGCCAACGCTTCACTGGTCGGCTCCAGCCACGCCACACGCCGCGGATGGACGCGCGCCACATCGGCCAGCACGAACGCATCTTTCGGATCGGTCTTGCTTTCGCCAGCGTAGAACTCGCGTGCACGTGCCATCGCCAGGCCATGCAAATACCCGATGCGCACGTCCGCTTGCCAACACAGCAGCAACAGCACGCCTGCCAAGCCACCGTCTTGATCGACGACGACCACGCCAGCACGCTGCTTGACCCAGTCCACCAGGTTGCGCAGCGCTGCTTCATCATTGGCCAGCGTCAGCTCACGTATGGTCTGGCCAGTGGCATCCACGGCGACCGCGTAATGGCTCGTCTTGCCGATGTCGACGCCGACGTACACCGCTGCCTGCATCGTTACCTCCAGGCTGATTCATCTGGTCGGACCGACGATGCACGCTCGCTTCCACGTTACTGGCGTACTTGTGTACCTGCTCCTATCTCGCGATCGCGGTGCACCAGGCGCGCTCGGGAGCAACACCCGCCAGATCATTCCAACAGGGCCCATAAATCGCTATGCCGAGCGCGTCGGTCCGATGCCAAGCCTACTCGGCTCAGTCACCACAAAAGAAGGTAACGGGGCCGCAGGCTCCCCCGACCCGGACCTCCTTAGCTTCTCAGCCAATTCTAAACTTCGTCAGTCAACACTACGTGCGTGCTCCTATTCGCGTTCCTTGCGTTGATCCCTATGGCGGCCGCGTTTCTTGGCTACGCCACACTCGGCGAGCCGTACCGGCCGATCTTCAAACGCCACAAACTGCCCATCGCACCCAACTGGCCGAAGGTGTCCATCGTGCACATCAGCGACCTGCACGTCAGGCGCGGCGACATGCGCCTGTATGCCACGCAGAAGGCCGCCTTGCGTGGCCTTGAGCCGGATCTACTATGCGTGACCGGCGACGTGTGCGAGCAGGTCAAAGACATTCAGCTCGTGGTCGACCTCCTACGCGAGGTGCGGCCTCGGTTAGGCACCTTCGTCGTGCTGGGGAATCACGAGCACAACGCTCATTCTCCAGAGGGCCTCAAGGAAAAGCACGCGCGCGGTTGGCGGCGATGGCTCGGCGCTGCCATGCACGTCGTCGCGCCGAAGGTGCACAGCGGCGGAGACGAGGAAGCACACGCGATGGGCGATGCCCTATCGGCCGCGGGCATCACCGTTCTGCACAACCAGGGAGCGCGGGTAACGGTGGATGGGACCCACGGCGCGGGCTCGCGCCCGCTTGGGAGCCTTGACCAGAGCCTGTGGATCGCCGGATGTGATTCGGCCTGGGCGGGGCACGCGGACATGCTCGCCGCGACACGTGGACGATTGCCGAGCGAGCCGTGTCTGGCGCTCATCCACGAGCCGGACATGGCCTTCGAGGCGCAGGCGCTGGGCGCGGACCTCATTCTGGCGGGACATACGCACGGCGGTCAGGTGCGATTCCCGCTGGTCGGCGCGCCCTATGACTTGAAACTGGATCCTCGGATCGCGATCGCGGCAGGCTTTCAGCGCATCGGTGAAGGCCTGTTGCACATCACCGCCGGCCTGGGCCACACGATCCCGCTACGTTTCCTGTGCCCGCCCGAGGTGGTCTGGCTGGACTGCGAACCAGACCGCGTTAGCGATCGCTCGTCGACTGCACCAGTGACAGGAACACGTCTTCGAGGCTCTGGTGTGACGGCGTGAGCGCGTACAGGCGGTAGCCGGCGCGGAAGACCGCCTCGGCGACGCGCGGGGCAACGTCGAGCGCGCCCGTGCTCAGGGTCACCGTGCAATCACTCACGTCGACCACCGCGCCGAACTTGCGCAGCAGCTCCAGAGCGGCAGGGTCAATGCGATCCAGCGTGATGCGCAACTCGGCGCCGCCGCCTACCAGGTCATCCAGGCGGCCGCCGCGGACCACGCGCCCGTGGTCGACGATGGCGACGCGATCACAGACCAACTCGACCTCGCTCAAAAGGTGCGAGTTCAGGAACACGGTCGTGCCACGGCTCGTCAGAAAACGAATCAGGTCGCGCACCTCGCGTCGGCCTACCGGGTCCAGCGCTGAGGTCGGTTCGTCGAGCAAGACCAGTTCGGGCTCATGCACGATTGCCTGGGCGATGCCGATGCGCTGCGTCATGCCCTTGGAGTAGGAGCGGATGCGATCGTCGCCGCGACCGGAAAGCCCCACCAGATCGAGCACCGCTGGGATC